>CAZSUE010000217.1:0-7566 GCA_964609045.1 uncultured archaeon
GAATAAGCGTGTTCTTGCGCTCTCTAACCGCGACGCCATCGAGACGTCGAACACGATCCGGCTCACCGTCACCCTCTATGGCCGACGACACCCTGTTGTTGCGATCCAGCTGACCGCGCCCACGGAACGGTCGAGCTATCGCCTCGGTGAAACAGTAACGATCGCCGGGACGGTGGAGTGGGCACCGGGCACCACCGTTACGACCCTCCAGCTCCAGTTATCTCCCGCAAACGGTGGCGCGACGACGGTGATGCTCGACCCATCGGAGGTGGGCGCGTTCTCGTACCGATGGGACACCAGCCGGTCCGATGCGGGCCATGTGACCATCGCCGGCCGCGCCGTCGCATCCAACGGTGATATTGCCACAGATACGGTGAACATCACGCTGAAGGGACCGGAGACCGATACCACCCCGCCGCAAATCGAGATCCTCACGCCCGAACACAATAGTACGATCACGGTGGGCGACGCGTTCGTCCTCAGCGGCACGGTAACGGACGACGATACGGTCATCCGTCTCGAGTTCGTATCCACCGCGGCGAACGCCAGTGCCAGCACTTGGCCCAATACCGATCTCTCCGCCGATATCGACGCGGACGGGCATTGGCGCACGACGGTCGACACGCTCTCGAAAGGACCGGGGCGCTACACGCTCACCCTCATAGCGGAGGACGCCAGTGGGAACCGCGGTCAGGAGAGCGTCTCGGTCTTCCTCCTCGCCGACGACGACGCCAACGGAACCGACCCGGGCTCTGACGGAGCGGGTGTGGAGCTGACCGTTACCGACCCGCGGGAGGGAGATGAATTCGAGGCCGGCACACCGGTCACCATCGTCGGCACCATGAGCGACACATCGGAACCGGGAAGCGTTCATCTAAGCGTTCATCTCCTCGTCGATACGATTCCGGTGGCCGATCTCACACCCACCATCGTGGGGACGCGCTTTAGCTACCAGTGGGATACGACGGGCGTCCCCCCGGGGCCGCATACATTGATGGTGAAGGCGTATGACCGCGCGCGAGCCCCACTCGGCGAGCCATATACGCTCACCGTCACGATCCTCGACACTGTGGCACCGACCGTCGCCATCACCACCCCGCCCGCCGGCGCGAAGTTCGAACGCGGGTCGGTGATCGTGATCCGTGGATGGGCCAGGGACGCCGGCGGCGTCGCAGCCTGCACGATCGCGGTGGGCGACCGCGACGAACGAACCATCTCCGCACTCGCCCTCGACGAGGAGGGCAATTGGGTCTATCGGTGGGACGCCAGCGGGCTCGAGGGCGGCGCGTACACGGTGACGGTCACCGCCGTCGATCATGGCGGTGGGGCCGGCCGTGCGACACTCGTACTTATGGTGGGAGACACATCTCTCGAAACGGACCATGGCGCGCAAGAGGACCTGTGGTCGTCGATACCGGGAGCGGGGAACGCTCTATTCATCGGCGCGCTCCTCGCCGTCGCCGTCGTCCTGATTCGACGCCGACAACGATGATCGCATCCCGATCAAAACAGATACTGGAACGAACCGATCGGTGCGTTCCGGAGCGTGCTAATCCATCGCCACTTCGACCCCCACCCCTGCCAACGCGCCCAGCGCCTCGGCATCGACCTGCGGGTACTCGTCAGCCAGATCCCAGCTCGTCGAGAACTCGATCCCGTCCTGCGCGTTCGTCTGCGCCATGAGCCACTTACATGCGTCCTGGAGGACGGCGTTGTCGGCGCCGCGCTCACGTAGGAACCCAATGGCGTACGATTGCGATTGCGCGTCCGCATAGCCCATGGCGCCCGTTTCGTTATAGTCCGACTCGAAGCTGCCGGCGGCGCGTTGCGAACCGAGGATCGTCGACTCTGTCGCACTGATATTGTCCGCGTACTTCGTTGCGTCGAGGCGGTTGAGCACGGTCGCGACCCATGCACCGTCGACGAGCGGCTGGTACGCGTCCTCGCCGTCTACGGTCGACGACGGATAGAGCCCGGTGGTGGCGTTCTGGTAGAGCGTCAGGTTCTCCGCCAGCCGATCGGCGGTCTGGGTATGACCGGTGACGCGGAACGCCTCCACCGCCCACGCCATGCGCCAGGAATCGTGGCCATTCCCGCGAGCATACGTATATGTGAGGAATCTCGCGGTCTCCCAGGAGCTGTTCACCGTCTCCATAGCCGCGCTGACATTGGCTGAGAAACGCGCGATATCGCTGTCGTCGACCACCGATGCGAGCCTGTCGACGAACACGACCTGGGTGAAGAATGTGGCGCCGATCTCGCCATCGGAGAGTTTGTAACCAAAATTGGGCAGATACGAATAATCATACCGCGCAAAGGAGTGGTTATCGTCGGGATCGTCGACGAACTCGCGCGCGCATTCGAGCGCGGCGTCCAGCAAGCGCTCATCGCCGGTATACTCGTACGCGTCGACGAGGTTCAGCCCGATGATCGCGTTGGAGACCGGCGAATAATCGCTGATGTTCCAGTGCCAGGTGCCGTTTCCGCTCCCCGGCGCGGCGCGCGTCACCACGGCGTTCTCGAGGTCGAGAATGCGCTGCCCGAGCGCGTCGGTCACTTCGTCGAGGTCCCGGACGAACGCCGGCAGCGTCGAGGTCGATTCCTCCACCGTGACCTCCGCGCTGTAGATGATCTTGTCCGTGGGCTTGTAGATGATGCGGACATGGAAGCTATCGCTGGCCCAGTTCTCACCGCCCTCGGTGACGACGAGCGACTCGCCCGCCTCCCAGACGGTTGGATCGCCCGCGGGGACGGTGGTGATCGGGTACGGCTCGTAGCTGTCGCCGTCAGAGGAGACGAAGCACTCCAGTTCGGAGAGCAGCACGCGCCCCTCGGTCATGCGCACCGTGGCGATACGGTCGTCGTACGATCCGTCCACGAGCGTATCGTCCGAGTTCTCGACCTCGAAGATCGCCGTCGGTGTATCTTGCCGCCCCAAACCGCCCTCGCGCATCGTGTTCATGGCCCAGATATAGAGCACGCCGGTGAGGATGATGGCGATGCCCACGATGATGATGATCGCCACGATTGGCGAGACCGAGTCCTCGTCCTCGTCCATGCGGCGCACGACGAGAAAGGAGAGACAAGCGAGGAGGATGAGGAGCGGCATGAACGCGGGGAGGAGCGATGGGGGCTCGTCGGTGTCCGGTTCAGTAATTTGGGTGGGCTGGGCGCCGAGTGTGCGGGGGGAGGATGCGGTGTTTCTCCTTGGTGGAGGATTAGGGGGGAAGGTGGATTCGAGGGCGGGTGTGGCTGGGGATTTGAGCGGAAGGGTTGTGGTCTTGATCACAACACTCTTTGTATCCGTCCTATTCCAATTATTCGACGTATCGTTCGCTGCAAAGAAATAATGGAGTGGTAATGTTCCGGTAATCGTAATTGACTTCGTATAGGGACTGGTACCCTCCATCGAAACATTGGTGTGTGTGCTATCACCGTACCAGTACTCGACCCATACGGTATCGACCTTAATATCATCCATGACTTCGATGGAGAATATGAATTCTTCATTATAGTTGGCAGTTACTGGAGTACTGTCACTGGCCAATTCTGGTGGTTCCATATCTTCGATTTTGAAATATGGATACGTTTGGTCTTCATTTATAGTCCAGATATCAACAAAATCCCAGTCAACATAAGTGGCTTGTTGTTTCATCTCCGCTGTAGTCTTGGGCGTTCCTCCACCACTACTTGATTGACCTGAGGTTTCGGTATTCCAATACGAGCTGATTACCGTGCCGTCGCTATCCCCGACCAAACCACCGGTTGACCATTGCGTGCCGTCTACGAATCCAACACTATAACAATTAGTGATCGGCCCGCCCGGTGGATCACCGCCATTGTTGGTTGCTCCAACCAAACCCCCAATGCTCTGAGAAGTACCAGTTACATCGCCTGTTGCATAGGAATCAGTAATTGGTTTATTAGATCTCACCCATCCAACCAAACCCCCAACAGATCCACTACCACTTACATCACCCGTTGCATAACAGTTAGAAATTGATCCTGCATTTTGACCAGCTAAACCACCAGCTTGAGCCTCATTATTTACAACGTCACCCGTCGCGTAACAATTATTAATCTCACCGCCACCAAAGCCGACCAAGCCACCAGCAATTTGTTGAGCGTCGTTTGTTACACTAGCTGTTGAATACGAATCACTAATTATCGCGTTTGTACCCCACGAAGAACCTACTAAACCACCAGCGCTACCCCCTATATCATATACGCTACCACTCGAGTAACAGTCGATAATACTACCACCATAATTCCACCCAGCTAAAACGCCAATCTCATAATCACCAGTTAGATTTCCATCTACACTACAATTACTAATTAAGCCCGACTCACTATAACCTACCAATCCACCAGTTCGGTCCCTACCTGTAACATTTATGTCCAACAATCTAACATTCATGATTTCCGCATTCTGTATCACACCAAACAATCCTACATACGATGTAGACGATCTATTTATATAAAGTCCAGTTATTATGTTATTCTGACCACTGAAGGTTCCAATAAAAGCGTTTGGATAAAACCATCCATTTTCATAAACCTTGTCAGTGTCGTTACCGATAGGCTGGAAGCCTGCCCCTCCATTCCAATTAGCAGTATCAGTGCAATCGATATCGTTCATTAAAGTAAAATTATGGGAGAGATAATCCTTCATTGCTTGGAGTTGTTCACAGGTTGTGAGTTGGTATGGATCTCCTTCCGTTCCCGATCCACCACTGAATGGATCACTTCTTGCCTCTCTATCAGAAATGTCCTCTGTACTTGATAGTAATTCAGTATTAGCCTCCTCCGTACCGGCTTTATAAACACTTACGCAACTTTCGTCGTAATGAAGCATATGTGCATCGATCGTGGTTGATCCGTACCCTGGCACCGATATCAAGCGTTTGTTGATATAATCTTCTTTAAAAGCCGTTCCTGTATTCTCGAATAGATAGATGAATGCCGGCACGGCCAGCGCGATAATGATCCCGATGATCAACAGTTTCTTTCTCATTCAATCCCTCTCATTATTCGAATAATTCCAAGTTCTCCAGTCTATGTCCCGCAAGAAGTAGTATGCAATGCTCGAACCGCCTCCGATCGCGTGACATTCTCTAGCTCGGTTGATGAACGGCATTGTCAGCCACTATCGGCGTCTCCTCCAAGGAAGAACAGCGGCGGGACGCTTTTTCGGTATGGTCTCCGAGGATCATTCCCTCACGCCTCCGGCGCTGCAGAGCGACCCGAGCGTGGGACGCGTTCGCGTTCCACCATATCATGCACACGGCACTTTAATTAGTGTAATTCTACTATGATTGGCTGCTATTATAAAACTTATGGCTGACATGTCCATACTATGCAAACAAAGATCAGTTGAGGCTGACCAACAACCCATTTCGTATCGAGTGCCCGAGGTTCTAGTACTTGGCCTTATCGGGCAAAACATAAATACAGGGTCGGCCGCGTCTTCGTTCTCGGTCTGCCACAGTTGCGGTCAGCCAACCCGATCATAACAATGCACGAACGGTCACCAAAGCTTCAAGAACCTCCGCGTTCACCTGCGGATGATAATCCGAACCTTCCCAATCGTCCGAGTACCGGAACGCGCCCTCGTTCTCGTTGTAGAGCGCAAGCAGCCACTCCGCGCCGTCGAGCATCGACCGTTTGTGCTCGTTTGCTCCCGCCGCGTTCAATAGCGCGATCGCGTAGGCCTGCGACTGCGCGTCGCTCCCGACCCATCCGCCGCGGTGGGCGATGCGGTCGGCTTTAAAGCTCCCGTCTTCACGCTGAAGGCTTTCGACCGTCTCCACGATATCCGAGACATCCACGCCGACGCGCTGTAATTGGAGCGCGACGAACGCGGTATCCGTGAGGGTCTGATAGGCGGGGTCCTCGTGATTGCTGTAGAACGCACCGGTGGAAGCATTCCTCCATTGCGATACTGTATCGGCGATGAGCGTAACATTGTCTGTATCGCCGTACTGGTGGAGCGGATAGAGCGCCGTGGCGACCCGCCAGGGGTCGTGGTTCGCCGGTTTGCCGAGCGCGCTGTCGTTCATATAGCCGAGATACTGTTCGATATCCCATGTACCAACCAGTTGGTCCATGGCGTCGGCCGCATCTGTCGTATAACCGTCATAGCCGTCGTGCTCGGCGAAGCGGTAGAGGAATGCGACTTGAGAAAAGAACCCGGCACCGACCCTGCCGTCACTGGCGAGCTTGTTCTCGTACCACTGTAAGCCGTAGGTACCAGTCCCAAGAACGAACTGGTCTGCAATCCGCTCGGCGAGTTCGAGGTATCGTTCGTCGCCGGTACCGTCGTAGGCGGAGAGGAACGCATCGCCCATGATGCCGGAAAGGAGCGGCGAATATATGCCGGCGTCGTCCCAGGTCCCGTTACCACCAGAGGCTGCGCGCGTTATCGGTCCGTTGTTCTCGTTCTCTTCGAACCAATCCGCGAGTGAGTCGATGATCCCGTCGAGTTCGGCGGCGATACCGGTGGACGCCTCGAGCGTGACATGACCGGAATAGATCACACGATCCGTGGGTTTGTGGATGATCCGGACATAGAACTGTTCCGTGGCCCAGTTCGAATTTCGTTCGCTGACAATGAGCGATTCGCCCGCCTCCCAGACGCCTGGATCGCCTGTGGGTACGGTGGTGATCGGATACGGCTCGTAGGTGTCGCCGTCAGAGGAGATGAAGCACTCCAGTTCGGAGAGAAGGATCTGACCTTCGGAGAGCGACACCGTCGCGATGCGGTCCTCGAACGATCCGTCGACGAGCGTCTCCTCGGAGTTCTTCACCTCGAATATCGCGGTCGGTGTATCCTGACGACCGAGCCCGCCTTCGCGCATGATGTCGCTGGCCCAGATATAGAGCACGCCGGAAAGGATCACTGCGATGGCGACGATGATAATGATGGCGACGACGGGCGATACGGAGCGTGTATCGCGACGACATCGGATACGCCCACCGGGACCGCCGGAGAAGATCCGATAGTTACGATCTTTGCTTACGAACGCCAAACCAAAACATGCGAAGAGGAAGAAAAGGAGCTCGATGGGCGGGACGGGAAGTGATGTATCGCCGGACGGCGTCGCTCTCGCACCGCTCGGGGAGCGGGAGAGCGAATCATGCCGGCTGCGCCGCGGCTGGGACGGCGCGTACGACCGTTCCGGGGCGGGTGTTGCGACACTCTTGATCCCCTCGTCGACGAACCCGTCGCCGTCGTTGTCGATATCGTCGAACTTCTCGAACGCACCGGGATAGATCTCGAGGTCCAGCGGTGCGGGATCGATGAAATCGGGGCAGCCGTCGCCGTCCGCGTCGGGGAATTGTGTCGCATCGGCCCCGAGCAATGCCTCGACCATGTTCGATATCCCGTCATCGTCGAAATCAGCGGCGGCGTCAAATGGGTTCAATGGATCGAGGTGATCGTATAATGCTTCGATCGTGTCGGCGATGCCGTCGTTGTCGTCGTCGAGATCGACATCGTCCGGCACGCCGTCGCCGTCGAAATCCGGGCCGGAACCGGCGCTCTGGAACTCGACGAGGTTCGATATC
>CAZSUE010000218.1:0-7560 GCA_964609045.1 uncultured archaeon
GCGCGTCAAGTATGGCGACTTCGTGGCCATCTCCGCTCTATCCATTAAGCCGCAACTATTGAGCAGTGGTTCTCCCCATCCATACACAGGTAGAAAAGAGGGCGAAAGCGGCTCTAATACCCGTTTGTTCGTATGCATGTCAGTCATTCACCTGCTCGTTAGTGTTGACTTATGGCCTAGGGTGTATGGAATGGAAGGGGACATATTTCCAACGGATGAATGAAGCTATAGGCGTAAGCGATCGTTCGCGGCCGGTGCATCGCACACTGGTCGACAGGGTACCTCCCACTCGTCGGCGCGCTCATTCGTCCTCGATGAGCGCCACCTCATCTAGCACATCGCCCAACGCCTCTTCGCTTTCGAGGTCGAGTTCGTCCTCCAGGTCGGTGACCTCTTCGGTTTCGAACGGCTCGGCGCGCTCGGTAAAATCGCGCGGGCGATACTCGTCACCGTCACCGTTTTGCTGACGGGTGATGATGACGAGGAGGAAGAGCACGACGATGATAACGAGCATGATGATGGCGACGGTGCGCATGGTGCCGCTATCGGCTTCGGCGTCGTCGCCGGTCTCCTGTGGGTCGCCGAGCGTAAGCTCGCCGGGCGAAAAGAGGATCCGAGCGTCGCGTTCCAGTAATTTCGTCATGTTCACCACCGTATAGCCGCTCATATTGAACTGCAGCCGTACCCGATTGGAGAGCCAGGGTTCGGGCACGGAATCAAATCGCGCATGCCCGTCGGCGCCGGTGGTGGTGATAACCGAGCGGTTCTTGTAGGTTAGGGACACGGTCACGCCCTCGAGTGGGTCGCCGTCGGGGTCGACGATGGGGCCGAAACTGACCGTTACGGTCCGCTCAACCAGCGTGAGGTTGACCGTGGTGCGCCGACCGCCACCGACCTCGACATCGGTGAGGTTCACCGTGCCATAGCCGCTCTTGCTAATTGAGAGGGTATAGGTTCCCACTTCGAGGTCTGCAAAGAGGAACCGGCCGTCGATGCCAGTGAAGGTCTGCTGGTCGCGCGCGACGAGGTCGACAGTGACGACGGAGAGCGGCTCGCAGGACGGAGTGCGCACCGTTCCGGCGAGGTCGCCGATCTGCGGGCCGGTGACATTGACCCAGATGATGTCGTTCGCACTGTTCCCCGCTGCATCGGCGACGGTCAATACAACCGGATAATCGCCCGGTTCTTCGAACCGGAACGAGGGAGCGATACCGTAGAGATGGACGGTCCCACCCTCGTATGCAAACGACCAGGTGTAGTTCGTGATGCCGATGTTATCGTATGACCCCGCGCCGTTGAAATAATGGACATGACCGTAGGTGAGGGGGGCGTCCTCGCCCGGGTCCGGATGCGGTGGCGTACTGTCGTGCACGATGACGGTGATGCGCGTGGCGTTCTCGTTGCCGGCCGCGTCCTCGAGGGTGAGGGTGACATTATAGACGCCCACCGCGTCGAAGACGAAGTGCGGCGCCTCACCATAGCGCGTGATCGATTCGCCGCCGTTGGCGAGCATCCAGCTGTAATTGACGATGGCTACATTGTCGCTGCAGCGTGATGCGTTGAGTACGGAAGGGTGCGACTGCGAGATATTATAGAGCGTAGGGTGAACGATGGTGGGCGGCTCGATGTCGGTCACATTGATCCAGACGGTGTCGTTCGCGGTGAGCCCCACCGTATCGCGCACGGTAAGGCGCACATGGTACGAGCCGGCGTGATGGAAGGTGAAGGTGGCGCGGATACCGTAGACGCGGACCGTCCTATTATTGTACTGAAATGTCCAGGTCCAGTTCGCGAGCCCGAGGTTGTCGGTGCAGCCGGTGCCGTCGAACTTCACCTCCGTATGCTGGACGACGGTCTGGTCGGCACCGGCGTCGGCGACGGGCGGTTCACGGTCGGTGATGCGGATGATGACGATGTCGTTGTCCACATAGCCCGCAGCGTCCTCCACCACGAGCCGGATGGTGTAGGTGCCAGCAAGCTCGAATGTGAACTCCGGTGTGCGTCCATAGAGGAGGATGAACCCGTCGCCGTAATCGAACCGCCAGGTCCAGTTGATCACGCCGATATTATCGGTGCTGTTGGTGCCGTTCAAGATGACGGTCTCATACTGCTCGATAACGCGGTCATTCCCGGCGTCGGCAGTAGGAGCGACGCTGTCGGTAATCGTGACCCAGACGGTGGTATTCGCCACATTGCCTTCGCGGTCTTTCACCGTCAGCCGGACCGGGTACGAGTCGATGCGCGGGAAGCTGTAGTTGACCCGCTCGCCGTAGCGGTATTGTATGGTATCGTTGATCACCGCCGACCAGGACCAATTGACGAAGGGGGCGGGGCCGCGACTGGCGCTCGCGTTGAAATGGACCGTTGTATGCTGCGGCGCGGTCCTATTTGCGCCCGCGTCGGCGATGAGTGTATCGGAGCGCGTGACATTGATCCAGAGCGTATCGTTCGCCTCGTGGTTACCCGCGTCGCGGACGGTGAGCGTACAATGGTACCACCCGACATTTTCGGCCGTGAATGCGAGCTCGACGGTCTCGCCAGAGAAATGCGCCACCGATCCGTTCGACCCGAGCCCGGGAACCGCCCAGGTCCAGTTCGTGATACCGGTCTCGTCGGTGCTCGCACCACCGTCCAGGGTGATGTTCGCCGGCGCCACCGCGAAGAGATCATCACCGGCGCGGGCGAGCGGCGGTGTGGTATCGCAGGGGGCATAGACGAGCGGATGGCGGTCCGAGCGGCTCCCGTCGAGCACATAGGGGATCGACCAATGGACACCGTCGTGGTCGGCGGTGGGATAGCGGGAGTGGTGATCGTGCCAGTAATTGCCGGTACCGTCGATCGACCAGTTGTTCGCACCAGCGTTATATGCCTGGCTTTCCGCGCTTAGGAGCGTCTCTGCATTCGCCACGAAGCAGTTCGCATAGAGGAGGTTCGCCGCACCAGTCTGGTTGTAGATCGCGATCCCATATCCGCCGTTCGAAAGGAGCGTCGTGTTCGTCATCGTGTTCGCCGACGAGGCGTTGAGGACGATACCGCCACCGGTACAGTTCTCCACACGGCTCGATGTGAGCGTTATATCATTCACATGCTCGAGGACGATACCCGTTTGCGTAGCGTCGCGTATGGCGGTCTCGGCGATAGTGCCGTTGGTACAATTGGCGAGATGGATGCCGGTGGTCGCGTTGTTGAGCGTGCACGAACTGATCGTAAAATGCGCCGTGGTGTTCTGGATCGAGATGCAGATTGCGTCGGCGCCGCCATCGATGGAGAGGTTTGATATGAGGTACGGAGCTTCGGCCGTTCCATTGCCCCCTGTAACGCCGTGTGCTGCGTCGAACTCTGTGTTCGATCCGATAGCGATGGGAACCTGGGACGCTTGGTCTCGTGTTCGGAAAACGACTGCTCCCATATCAGCTGCGGTTACCGTCGTTGCGGATAGGGTGACAATAATAAGGATAGTGGTAACAATTCCAATAAAGAACATGATCGGTTGCCGGGTGGTGGTGGTCATAGCTATCACAGTCCAGATCGCGGTCGGGGTTCTGTGCAATGTTCTCGGCATGCAAAACCAGCCCCGATCCTGTTGCGGGTGAATAATACTGCAATCGCATAAGATTGTTTGGTCCGAGCGATCTGCGGCTGCGTCGTGCACAGCGCTGCGCGATCGCGCCCCATCCACGGTGAGGACTACAGTCGGAACCATTCAGCGCGTGATAGCGTCGAGGTTCGCACCCGGAAAGACCGCGCCGGTCAAATTCGCATCGGTGAGATTTGCACCCGCGCAGTTCGCGATCTCGAGATCGGCATTCTTGAGGTTCGCACCGCGAAACGATGCGTTCGAAAGATCCGAGCCGGTGAGATCGACCCCTTCGAGATCGCAGTGATCGAACACCGCGCCTTTGAAGAACGCATCGGTGAGGATGGCGCCCTCGAAGTTCGTACCGGTGAAGTCCACGCCTTCGCAGATGCTGCCGGAAAAATCGCCGTAGGAGAGATCCCGTTCAGTAAGCGAAACGCCCGCTTCGAGCCGCTTCGAGCGCATCACCAGCTGCTCGCCTTCCTCGCCCGCGCCAGTGTAGACATTCAACGGGATACCACTGACCTCGAGCCGCTCGAACCGACCGCCGCGCCCGCCGGAATCGAGGAACTCGAGGTGCGCCACCACCATGGCGTCCACCGCCTCCTGGCCCAGCGGCTCCTCGACCATCGCAAGATTGCGGATCATCTCGGTCTGCATATCGGAATCGCGCGGTGGGACCTCGGACTTGGCAAAGCCCTCGATATGTACCCGCGAGGAGCTGTCTGCCGGCTGCTCCAGCTCGATGGTGCGGTCCTCGTTCACCCACGGGCCAGTAGTGCTAAACGAGGCGGTACTGTACGAATCGCCCACTGCGAGATGATCGATCCATTTTGGGTCGGTGACGGTGATGCGGTATTTTGCCAGGGGGAGATTGTTCACATCGCACCAGAACTCGATCCAACGTTCCTCCCAGGCGTCGTCCCAACGGTCATCGCCGCGCTCGATGCCCATCTCGAGCACCTCCTCGTCCACCTGCCGGTGCGCCGCTTCTTCGTCCCACGGCAAGTTGCGCGCCTCGTACAGCACCACATCCTCGATGTATCGCGCCACGTGCGGTGCGAGGTCGTCGGGGAGATACGATTTGTCGAAATCGAACTCCTCGCCCAATGGGCAGGTGGGAACGCGGTTGTAATCATCGTCGAATTCGTACGCCTCGTTGGTGAGCAGTTCCAACGCAAATATCGGGTCCTCCGGAAAGGCGCCTGCGTCCGGGTGCGCCAGCGAGAGTTCGAGGTCGATCCAGTTCTTACCTTTGTCGATCACATCGACATCCCATAGTTCACTCACAGTCATTCCTCCAGTTGTCGCAGTGAAATGAAACCGTCGGTGCGGGCCGAGCCGGAAACGCAATGTATTGTGTCCTCCTGCGCGACTCCGTCGCCGTCACGATGCGGTTCCTTCTAGATATTGCACCCCATCACGCCACGGCGAAAGCCGATTCGGGGCGGGAACAGCACCCAAGATGAAATAGTTTGCTGTTCAATTGAAAGGTTGGCTGGTCGGTCGATCGCATCACATAACATCACATTACTGCGAACACTGCAATACATTATCGGTTGGAGCCGAAAAAGTGGTATTCGAGGCTAACCGCCAACCCATTTCGTAACGGGTGCCCGAGATTCTAGTACTTGATCTTTGTGGGCAAAAGCTAAATATATGCCTGTCCGCGCCTTCATCCTCGGTCGGACACATTACCCATTTTTCGCAGCAACTAGTATAGGATGGAATAAAGCTGATTATTATTAAAAAAAGAATAGATTCAGAAAACAGAGAAAAAAAGAAAAAAATGGGGTGGGGCGGCCCCAACCCCCAACTCCCAAACCCTAACCCCCTCTCGTCCATACAATACACCGTACCGCGGTGTTCGTTCCCGCGGCACGGTGCGGTTGTGGGTCCGTTTGGATCAGGACCCGGATCAGAACGCGAAGTGGATCAGCGCAGCATGCGCTACTCGCCGCCGAAGAAGCCGCGGAGCACCGGGTGCATCTCCATCATCTGCTCCTTGCCGATCTCTTCATACAGTCGTATGATGATCCCGACCGCGAGCAGCACGCCGGTCCCGCTGGTATTCCCCACCGTCCCGATCATATCGGCCACTGCGGCGAGGGCGCCGACGAACGCGCCTGAGATCACCGTGACCATGGGGATGTAGCGCTGCAGCACCTTGCGTAGGATGCGCGGATCACGACGGAAGCCCGGGATCTGCATCCCTGAATTCTGGATCTGCTCCGCTACATCGTCCGGGCCCATATTCGTCGTTTCGATCCAGAACTTCGCAAAGAGGATCGACCCGATGATCATCACACTGAGATAGATCACGATATGGAGTATCACCTGCCAATAATCGTGACCGACCATGTATTTGTCATAAGCTGATGGGTTCAGGAGCGGCAATATCCAATCTTGCACACCCTTGACCCGCGTGAGATACCATGCTCCACCCATCATCGGTTCCGTCTGCTGGATACCATATTGTGACGCCTCCAACGCCGTGGGATAGCGACCGATCCACCACTTCCCACCGATGAGCGGTATCTTGCTCAAGGTCGGGTTACGCCAGAGGAGGAGTGAGAACATATTGATATTGGCGAGGAGCGCGCTCATGAGGATGACCGGTATGACCGATGCATAGACCAATCGTATCGGATATCTCCCTCGCGCACCGCGCACCCTTCCGTGGGCCAGTGGGAGTTCGATCCGGCTCATCTCCACATAGGCCACCAGTATGAAGATACCGATGGTCCCGAGCAGTCCCATGATCGGATTGGGATAGCCGATGAACATCGCCTCGAAGCCGTTGCCCGCGATCGAATTGGCGGGCAGCTTATCGATGAGGAAGAGCGTCTTCGGGATGGTGCCACTGGGCGTGGCCGCCGCAACCGACGGAGCGATGTTGAGCCGCTCCCCCAGCTGGATCGACGAACTCGTCGGCATCCAGTTGAGCGTGCCGGTAAAGATCGCTTGTGCCACACCGGCGGCGATGAACATCGAGATGCCGGACCCGATACCCCATTTCGAGATGACCTCGTCCATGAGGAACACGAGATAGGAGCCAATAAAGAGCTGGCCCACGATCAACCATGTCGCGGCCGACTCACCCACGGCGCCGATGAACGAGCCCGAGGGCGAAAGATACCCATAGACCTGCGGGATCGCTTCCACGAAGATCATCACGATCACGAGCACTTTCTGCGTGCCCTGATAGATCGCCTTGTCATCGGCGTCCTGGAGATCGAGCTTGATGATCTTCGCTCCGGTAAAGAGCTGCATGATGATCGAACCGGTGACGATCGGGCCGATACCAAGATGCATGAGCGAGCCGGACGCACCGGCCATAATGGCGCGGAACTCCGAGAACATGTCGAGAGATTGGCCCACACCGTAGATCATCACATTGGTCATGGCAAAGTAAAAGATCAGGATCAGAAGCGTCCACATCATCTTGGTCCGGAAATGAACGTGACCCTCCGGACGCTTGACCACGGGCATACGGTCGATGAGGGGCTTCAAATAGTAGAGTTTGCTCTTTTTCTCTTCATCAGCCATTCTTGTCAACTCACAGACCGAGACAACTATTCGTCGTTTCCCTTTGTACTATCGGTATCATCGCAACAACTGCAATGTCAATTACAATACTGTCGCTCGTCCCAACTGCCTGTTCATCCATCATCCACACCGACGAGATGCACGAAAGGACGATACCTGTCACGCTGCGTAATCGTCAGTATGGTGTTCGATCGCGGGCGGGTAATATCAACGCTCGATTTTAAAGTTTTAGATGAAATGCGCAAGAACACCGCAGGCACCAGACAGACTATGACGCAGCTCAGTCGATCAGTTCGATCTTGCCACCGGCGTCACGAACCTTTCTCACCGCACTGCTGGACGCTTGTGCCACACGGATGTGAAGCGCACGCTCGATCCGACCGTTGCCAAGCAGCTTATCGTAGCCCAGCTTCGCAAGATCGATGTATAGGCGC
>CAZSUE010000219.1:0-7547 GCA_964609045.1 uncultured archaeon
AAAATTCGGTGCTAAACGCTTTGCACCCATCACGCAAGGCACCAATTTCACTGGCCCGATAGTTCCGTATACCATATGGTTGGCTATTGAGAACTTGCAGTAAGTATAGATCATCTTTCGTTTCATCGCTCTCGGAATCGCGAGCAACGCCAGTTGAGAGGGCGAGTTTGAGACTCCAACGGACGTTTGAAGCTATGGAGGTAATGCGCCATCACGATGCCAAAGCCATATCTACCGTTAGCGGCATTCACTCTAAAATGTGATCCAGATGATCGGTCCCGGTTCGGTCTACGAGGGCGAAGTCTACCGCCCGCCATCCGAAGCGCGCAGCCTCATCCTCCAGGCCACGCTCGGCTGCTCATGGAACCGCTGCACCTTCTGCGGGATGTATCGCAACAAGCGCTTCCGGGTCCGCACGCTCGACGAGCTGGAGCGCGATATCGACGCTGTCCTCCCGTACTACCGCCACGCGCGCCGCATCTTTTTAGCCGACGGCAACGCGCTCTGTGTCCCCACCGCGGACCTCGTCGCCATCCTCGAGCGGCTCTATGAGCGCTTTTGCGACCTCGAGCGCGTGGGCGTCTACGGCGGGCCGATCGACATCCATGAAAAGAGCGACGAGGAGCTCGCACGGCTCCATGACGCGGGGCTCGGTATCGTCTATCTCGGGCTGGAGTCCGGCTCCGCCGAGGTCCTCGAGCGTGTCAAGAAGGGGGGGACGCCGCAGATGATGATCGACGGGGCGAGGAAGGTCCGTGAGGCGGGTATCGCGCTCTCGGCTATCGTCATCAACGGGCTCGGCGGGCGCGAACTCACCGAGGAGCACGCCGTCGCCACCGGCGAGACGCTTACCGCCATGGCGCCGGACTATATCGGCTGCCTCACGCTCATGGTCCACCCCCGCGCGCCCATCGCCGCAGCGGTGGACGCAGGCGAGCTGACGCTCCTCACCCCCGACGAGGTGCTCGCCGAACTCGAAACGATGGTCGAAGATCTCGAACTGGACGACGATGGGGGCCATGAAACGATCTTCCGCGCCAATCACGCCTCGAACTACGCACCGCTACGCGCCACGCTGCCGCAGGAGAAGGAACGGCTCATCCGCGAGATACGGCAGCGGCGCAGCCAGCGCGCGTTCAAGCCGGAATGGGCGCGCGGGCTCTGAATAACTACGGGAACGAATGAATGAATGAATGAATGAATGAATACATGGACCGGTGCGTGCGAGGATGGACGATGGGACGAACGCGGGCGAAGGGGATGACGGCAACGGCGAGAGGAACGGGCGCCCGGAAGCCATCATCCTCGTCGGCATCCAGGCGTCGGGCAAGACCACCTTCTATTCACACCGTTTCTTTTCGAGCCATGTGCGGATCAACCTCGATATGCTGAAGACGCGCTACCGCGAGCACCATCTCTTCACCTGTTGCTGCCAGTATCGCATCCCGCTGGTCGTCGATAACACCAACCCGCGTAAAAAGGACCGGCAGCGGTATATCCCCACCGCCCGGGAGAACGGTTTTTCGATCACCGGTTATTAGTTCGATGTGAATATCGACACCGCCATCGCCAACAACGCATCGCGCGACCCCGAGGCACGCATCCCGCGTGTCGCCCTTTACGCCACGCGCAAGAAACTCGAGATACCGTCGTACGAGGAGGGGTTCGACACGCTCTATCGTGTGCAGATCGACGATGCAGGCGGGTTCGTTATCGAGCGGATGGAGGAAATGTAGAGCGCCCGCGAAACCGCGCTGCCGACACCGCCCCATGGCGTTCGTTGGCCAGCCGTCGACCGCACGCCGTACACCCGGTCCAACCTCATTCTTCAAGCGCGGCACCGTCTTCATCTTCCTCTCCATCTTCGTCTTCCTCTCCATCTTCGTCTTCCTCTCCATCTTCGTCTTCCTCTCCATCGCGGGCTTCTTTTTCGGATTCTTCGTCACCCTCTTCGGCTATATCGCCGCCGACGGTGATCCCAGTGATCTTGTCTTGGTCCACTTCACGCTCAAAGCGACACCCAAACATTGATAACTTTTCGCGGTCATCCCGCCAAAGCTGTGATCCTATGGGAGACGACATTGTTTCAATGAACGATCTCAAGGCTGGCGAGTGGCCGGATAAGCCGGTCGAAGTGGCCGACGCGAACTTCGAAGCGCTGCTGAACCAATATCCAAAGGTTGTAGTCGATTGCTGGGCACCGTGGTGCGGCCCCTGTCGGATGATCGCCCCCTCCATTCAAGAGCTGGCAGAAGAAAAGGAGGGCGAGATCGTCTTTGCAAAACTCAATACCGATCACAACCGCAATACTGCGATGAAATACCAGATCATGGGGATACCCACCCTCCTCTTCTTCGCCGATGGTGAGTTCAAGGATAAACTCGTCGGCGCCGTTCCAAAACCCGCCATCGAAGACAAGATGCAAGCCGTATTCTGATCCTCTCCGCTGCTGGGAATCGGTCCACTCGCGCCCCGATGTGGCTGCTTTGATCGCCATCGGTTCCAGCCTCGCACCGATCTTCGTCGTTCTCTTCGTCACTCTCACCCAAATTATATTCCTCCAGACGCCCACCGACCCGGCCACCGCTCTCGCGCTCGTGCCTTCACCCCGCCTCAGTTATCTACTCCTTCTCCTCCTCTTTGCCTTCCGCGCGCTCTGCGCCGTATTTCTCGCTCGGAAGGCGGACGCGAAGGGTGAGCGCTGGTGGTTCTGGGGCGGGCTCACGCTCCTCAGCGCCGCTTTCGGGCTGTTACTCTGGCTCCTCTGGTCGCATTTCGGTCGTGACGGGCGCGAGCCGACGACGCCACATTCAGAAGCGCAGCGCGCGGGTCCGGACGGCGAAATGGTGCGTCTCCCGCGCGCAGAGTCGTTCTCGCATCGGCTCAAGCGCTGGCTCAGCGACCCCCGCAGTCCGCTGGTCATGATCGCGCTCCTCTTTGGCACGCGCTTTATCGGCACGATCATCGCCTATCCCGTGCTCATCCTCGCATCCATCTTCCCCGCCGCACAGGACGCTGCGATCTTCTCCTCCGGTGCGGCGCTCGAGGCGGTGCTCCTCCTCCCAAAATCGATCCTCGTTATCACCGTCTACGAAAATATGACGATGATCGCATTGGTCTTTCTCGTTATCCGGCGTGCAAGAACATTGCAGTGGTCCGATCTTCCGATGCTTTGCGACGGTGCCGCGCTTGATCGCCGCGACCTCCTCGTCGGCCTCGTTGCGGGTGCGCTCATATTCCTCACCATGGGGGTACTGACCACATGGGGGAGTGTTGGTGCCGACAGTCAAGCCGGGGTGACGCTCTCGATGGCCGGGTTGGTCGTCGCCACCATCCTCGTCCTCAGCGGACTGTTCGCACTCCTCCTGAGACTCGGATTGCGCGGGCGGTCGTATTCCTCGCTGGAGCGTATCCATAAGATACGCGCGCTTATTCTTTGGAGCGGCGGCATTGCGCTCGCCCTCGTGCTCATGGTGGCGTTCGGGCTGGTATTCCCACACAGCGTGCAGCAGATCCCCGCGCCGGATACCGTGTTACAGTTCGTCCCGCTCGCCATCGCCGTGGTGCTCATCGCGCCGATCTTCGAGGAACTCTTCTTTCGCGGATATATCCTCGAAGCCATGCGGCGCCGCTCGGGGCGCACGGCGGCGTACCTCTTCAGCGCCGCGCTCTTCGCCATCGTCCATTATCAACTCCAAGCGCTGGTGCCGATCTTCATTACCGGCTGCGTGTTCGCGCATATCGTGTTCCAGACGAAGCATATCGGCGGTGCGATGGTCGCCCATGCGGTCAATAACGGTTTGGCGTTCCTCGTCCTCGTCCTCGTCCTCGCCTAGCTTAGCCTAGCCTCGCCTAGCTTCGCTTCGCCAGTTGCGTTTTACCGCGCATCGTTCCTTTACTCGTCGGTATCGTCCCCGAGTTGCTCTATCAGCTCGTTCTCGAGATACTCGTACAAAATATTCTTGCGGCCCGTGCGGGGGTTGACGCCGGAGAGCTTCTCCAGCTCGCCGCGGTCGAGCCAGACGGTATGACAGACGGGGCAGACATCGATCTCCACGCCGTGGATGACATTCGTTACCATCTCAGTATGGCAATGGCTACATTTGAGGCGTCGGCTGGCGAACGGGTCGAGCCCCGCGAGTCGCTCCATTTCGCCCTCGTCGAGCCAGACGCCACCACATTTCGGACAAAAATCGATCTCGACATCGTCCACCGCTTGGGTTTTCATCGGCGATCGGCAGATGATACATTTCATGGGTTCACATCCTCCTTGCGCCGCGATCGTTGCGCGGCGGGGTCCGATGGTCGGTAGAGGTTCCCATCGATGCTATCGAGGATCAGTCATTTAGTACTTTCCCGCCCGTCCCCTCCGTACATCGGCCGAGGATCGCAAATCGCGCTGTTGAGAAAATAGTTTCATAGACCCCCCCTCGAAACTATTTATGCTCCGAGGCACATACCGATATCATCGGCATATGCGTGGGTCTTAGATGAAACAATACGACGAACTCAAATGTTACCAGGGCAAGATGTACACGGGGATGGCCATTGGCGGGTCGCACGAATGGGTCTATCCCGACGGGCGCTGGCGCGAAACGAAGGTCGCACCGGACCGCTGGAAGTTCTCCTATAACTCGCGCAAAGAGCGCACCCGTTCCGCAGCGGACAATACCGGTGCGGCAAAGGGCACCACCTATCATTGGTACATCATCGCCGATCAGAAAGCGAAGAAGCTCGACAAGGACCGCTATCAGACGCGGATGGAAGGGGTGAAGTTCAAGCTTGGCCATAAACGGCCCTACTGGAAGTCCTTCAGTTACGACTACCCGGAGCAACTCACCTATCGCGAGCGCGTGATCAAAATCTTGCAAGAAGCACTGGTAGCGCTCGAGGGTGAGGAGTATTCGCGCGCGGCGGAACTGGATATCGAGCCGTTCTTCCGTGAGAAGCAAGAAGAGGACGGGCAGAAGCAGCTCTCATTATGGGACAGCACCGAATCCAACGATGGGTCGTAAGATCGAGGAACCCGGTGGTCGATGGTGGAAGGATCTTTACTGAGTTGCTCGATCGATGCATCTGGCCAAAGAGTGCGCATGCACTTCCTCACGGGGGAGATCTGTCGATAAGTTGCGAGATCTGCTCAAAGGCGAACATCTTTATAGTATTATCATCTTCTCTATCCGGTGATGTGGAGATGTCTGAGTATACAGTCAACCTACCGCCGGATCAGATCGCAGGTTTGATCCAGCAAAAACACAAGAAGACGAAATTCGACGGGAAGAAGATCAAGGTCCGCGGCAGTTTCTGGAACACTGTCGATCTCAAGGTGAAGTCTGCCCCCTCTCCGACCGTGCTCAAATCCGGCTGGGCGATGTCGGGAGCCATGTGGGCGATCTTTGCTGTGCTTCTCATCGTCGGCTTCTTGGTTTCCTGGCCTATTCTCATTGGGGCGCTCGCGCTTGGCCTCGTTCATTATCTTATGACGAGCGGGGCCGCCGACGATATGATCGCATGGGTGCGAAGTGCCGCCGCACCCGGGCCAGTCGGTTCCCCACAACAACCTCCCCAACAACCGATGCCCCCGCAAACGGCCCCGCCACAATACTGAATTTGAAACTGAAGTGGAACGTGGAACGTTGCCGATCAAGTTCGGTTACCGGGAGGGCGTATGGGACCATCGTGTATCCCGTTCTTCTTTTTCATTCTTATAGTACCTTCGGCACTGGCAGTCTCCCCGACCTTCTTCGATGTGTTGGGGCTCTCAGCTTTTAGGACCGATTCTGCTGCATGCTTTTTAGGACATTTCCCTTCCATCGATCTTTTTCCAACGATAATGGAAGCCACAGAACTACGCTTTGAACTCTGCATTCTAATGGCATGAACGATCCCATCAACGTGATCATCGTGATCATGATCAACCACCGGGGCGAACAGAAAACGATAATAGGATGAACAGCGTGAGCCTCAGCGGCCGGGGTGGACGGCTTTTTACCCTCGAACCCAGCATGGTCTGATCTGACAGTGCGATCTCCGTTTTGATGAATATGGAGGGTGCTAGATAGCCGTTACGAAGCAGCATAGCGCGCGTACGCGGGTACTCGAACTTGAGCCGAACGATAACCCAGCAGCAAGGAGCGAGCCACAGATGGGCCCAGATACCGAGTACGATGTCATTGTCGTGGGAGCAGGCCCCAGCGGATTGATGGTGGCACTGCGTGCAGCGCAACGGGGTGCACGCGTATTGATGCTGGACAAAAGATCGCGGATCGGTCTCCCGGTGCAATGCGCAGAATGTATCGACCCCGCCGCATTCCATGCTGTTGGCCTGGATCCCGACCCGAGTTGGGTCGCGAACAGAGTGTACGGGATGCACGCTCATTTCCCGGCTCATAAGGAAGTGGTGATCACAACTCGGAGGGAGGGGGTTGTGCTGAACCGCGCGCGTTTCGAGGAAGGGCTGGCGGGTCTGGTCGAGGCTGCGGGCGCGACCATCCGACTTGGCACGACCGTGATCGGGCTGCGCGGTGGCTATTGTGGGGAGGTGAATACGACCAGGGGCGTCTATAGCACGCGCGTCATCATCGGCGCGGACGGGATCGGGTCGCGTGTCGGCCGCTGGGCGGGGCTCCCCACACGGCTTCGAACGGCTGATTGCGGTGTGTGTGGGCGCCCAGTTCGTTGCCGGTGACCATGGCGCCGCGAAGGATCTTCTCACCCTCTACTTCGATCCAGAGATCGCTCCGGGAGGGTATGCGTGGATCTTTCCCAAAAGCGACCGACGGGCCAATATTGGTCTCGTGACCGTCCCGGAATGTGGGAGCGTCCCCTTCGAGCGTCTCCGGCGGTTTATTACCCGGGTCTGCCCCACAGAGGAAGTGGAACTGTTCGAATCTGTGATGAACGAGCATATGGAACGGGGGCGCACAGGAGCACTGGCCGACGGCCCGAAAACGATACCCACCGCCTCCGATCGGCCACGGGTCATTGTCGGCGCGAACCCGCTGGGGCCGCCGATACCGCAATTGGTGCGGGGCAATGTAGCCTTAGTGGGCGATGCTGCAAGATTGGTGAACCCGTTCACCGGCGGCGGGCTTGCAGCGGCGCTGGTCTCCGGTGACCGGCTCGGGAGGCTCGTTGGGGAGATGGTCGAGCACCGGCATCCCCTCGCCCGGCTCGGCGAATATGAACGGTTCATCCGCCGGACGCTCTACAGGAAGCTCCAGCGACAATACCGGTTGCGGGTGAAGATGCTGGCGGACCAGAGGGGATGTTTGCGGCTCTATCGTTTCGGGAAGCTCGCCGCGGGGCTCATCCGCCTCTTCCCACAGAGCCTAGGGAACAGATGGTTGGCGAAGTGAGGGGGACGGAACATTCACTCGTCGCAGTCCGCAGAGGAATGGAATTACACGCGGAGAGGAGCAGCGACCAGCCGGTGGCGGAAGATGCGCTCTAGTGTTAAGTCAACGCTATAATGTCGGGATAACCCCGCCCACCCCCCGTTTCATCCACGATACGCCACACAGCAAAGCTGTGGCAGCGTCTCTGGA
>CAZSUE010000220.1:0-7528 GCA_964609045.1 uncultured archaeon
GGGCATATCAATCTCTCCCGTTGCACTCAATGGATAGACCTCGATGAGCTCGTCGAGCACGACGGAGGTGTCAGCATCGAGTAACCGTTCCAAGAGTGCATCGAACCGCTGCCGCGCCTCGCAATACGAACCCGCCAGGGCGTAGAGGGTATGGTCCGCCGAAGAAAAGACCCAAACTCGTTCCATGATCTGTCCCCATCCAATCCTATCCTACCCTATCCTACCCTACCCTACCCTACCCTACCCTACCCTATCCTACCCTATCCTACCCTAGCCTATCCTATATCCTATCTCCTGTATCCTATACCCTCTCCTATTGCTCCCGCGGTCATATAATAAGCGTGGTACAGGCTGATACAGGATAATATGATGGACGATGATCATTCATTTCGCAATTGGCTTCCGCGCCCCTCACTCAATTGCTCTCATGGCTTCTCACACCAGACCGCGCACCCCGCGGTACCGGTACCGGTACCGGTACCGGAATGATCATTGGACTTCGCCTCCTGCCGAAACGGCGCAGAAGCTATAAAAGAGAAGCGCTATTACCACTTATTCTCCACAATCTCCAGCGTGATCGCGGCGACGGATTCGTTCATGTTCGTCCCTCGGTCGCTCCAAGAGGAGAACTCGGTGAGTTCATGGGATGGTTCTCTAAGAAGAAACGGAAACGCCGTAGCGCTCGGTCCGCGTCGCGGCCCACTGAAGAAGAACGCCGGCAGCGCGCCGCAGCGCGTGCGCAAAGAGCGGCGCGTGAAGATGCAGTGGATACGATCAGCGTCAAGCCCACTGTCGAGTACGGAAAGACCGGCGTCGAGTATGTGCTCGAGATCGCAAATCGTGGGAATAATGTCTTCGGCGACGCCGTCGCACAGCTCTATCTCCCCAAAGAACTGGGGAAGGACGGCGGACCGTATAGCGAAGAGCTGGGGATGATCCAGACCGGTGAGACGAAAACGGTGCGGTTCGTGCTCCCCGTTCCGGAAAAACCGGGCAAGTATCCGCTGGAGTGCCTCGTCTCATTCTTCGATTTTGCGTCCAAGAGCCGGGTGGAGGGCGCCGCGCCCAAAAAGATATTGCATGTATGGTCGCCGAAGTTCAAGCCGCTCTCCATCGAGGAGCACGAATGGCGGATCAGTATCACGCACATGGTCGGGAAGGAGTTCGAGACCGAAGAGATACCGATGGGTGCCAGTAAGCTGTTCGAGCGCGCCACGGCGCTCCTCAAGGCGATGCATTTCTATCTCCTCCCCGAGAAGGTGGCGCCGAACCTCTTTCGCGGTATCCAGCATGCCTATGCCGAAGATTCGCGCCATAACGAGTACGCGGTGCAGGTGCAGGTGATCGGCGACGAGCAGGGGTCGAAGATGCTGGTCCAGACCTATGCGCAAACGGAGATCGCAGTGGTCGGGCTCTATGCGAAGATCGTGACCGTGTTCGATACGAAGTTCAAGATACGGGATCATCTCGTCTAATTTGTCTGTATGACCTCCATTTTCCACTATTTCTGTACATGGTGTTACAATTGGCTGCCGCGCCTGGTCGTTGCTGGTTCGGCAACGGTCGCGGGTTGTTTTGTTCGCGACAGCAACACCTCGAGCGATAAACGATGCGACGCTCATCGCGAAAGGAATGAGACCATTGGATGGCAGAAAATAGATGTCTGGCGATACTATTCTTTTTATATGAGAAGCACAATTACAGCGTGGCTTTCAGGGGCCCGTAGCTCAGCTAGGTAGTGCGAACGGCTCTTAACCGATCGGCCGAGGGTTCGAATCCCTCCGGGCCCGCTTCTTTTCCATCCTCTCACTTTTTTCATCGATCTCACCCATAACAAATTCGACGGCGTCAGATGGAGAAATACGCCACGGGCAACGCTTTATATATATATATTTTACCCATAAATCCAAGTATTAGGTTGACGCGCACCGCGACGAAATGAGTCCACGGCCAGCCTCGTAATAGCCCTTCACATACCTCATCGACGGGGTGTTGTTTCATGGCATTTGATATGGCAAAAACCGCTCCAGACGCTCTTTCTAAACACAGACCTCAAGCGCCAACGACCCTTACCATCGAGAATGCCGTGAATCGCATCTGTGGCCTTTGACCCAATTACAGACTCTACATCTTCGTTCTCTTCTTTTGCTATAGACCACAGTCACCCCTACGATCCTATTGCGCGAAACGAGCCGGGTCCGTCATTTGCCTGTCAAGCGCGAGGCTCCGATCCGATCCGATTTGATCCGATTTGCTCACAATGGTTTTTTATACCGTTTCGCGTATCCGCCGAGCGATGCCTATTATTACCATCGCCGGTCCGCCTGGGAGCGGGAAGACCACGGTCTCGAGGATCCTCGCTCAGCACCTCGAGCTACCGCATGTCTATACCGGCGACATCTTCCGCAAGATGGCGAAGGAGCGGGGGATGAGCCTCGAAGCGTTCGGTGATTACGCGCTGGAGCATCCGGAGATCGATATCGAACTGGATCGGCGTCAGGTCGAGCTAACGCGTTCGGGCGATCTTATCCTCGAAGGGCGCCTCGCAGCGTGGATGCTGCGCCGGCGCGGCATCGACGCGCTCAAAGTATGGATCGACGCAGAGACGAGAGAACGCGCACGGCGCGTGGCGAGGCGTGAGAAAGTGGACCTCGAGGAGGCGCTGGAGCGAATGCTCACCCGTGAAAAGCAGGAAAAGCATCGCTACCGTACCATCTACGACCTCGATCTTGCCGACACCTCGATCTACGATCTCGTTGTAGATAGCACCGACCGTACACCGGATGAGGTCGCCGACCTCATCGTTGCCGCGCTCGAAGGGCAACGATCCACTGAAGCAAGTGCGGAATAAGAGAGAAGAGAAACGATGTGCAAATGGCGAGGAGTGGAATGTCACAGAGACGAAAACGATCGAACGCTGGCCGAAAACGGAAACCGAACAAGCAACGGCGCAAAACAACGCCACAGACCGATTCCAAGGTCCCACGCGCGGTGGTCGCCCCACGCGACGCGGACGAGGAACGCGCGCGGCGGTACCGCGTCGCCGACATCCCCAAACGCACGCTCCTCACCCGTGAGCGTTACACACCCGACTCGTCCTATGGATCGGTACCGGCCCAACGCGACCTCGATGAGCTATTCCGGACCGGTATCCTCGTGATCGATAAACCGAAGGGGCCAAACAGCCATCAGGTCTCCGCATGGGTGCGTGATATATTCGAGGCCGAGCGCGCCGGTCATGGTGGCACTCTCGATCCCAAGGTCACCGGCGTGCTTACGGTGGCGTTGGACGATGCGACGAAGGCGATCGGCTTTCAGCATGTCGGCGGCAAGAGCTATGTGGGGGTCATGCGCTTCCATCGCGATATCGAGGGTGATCGCGTACGCGCGATGTTCGAGGAGTTCGTCGGTGAGATCTATCAATTACCGCCGGTACGCTCGGCGGTGAAACGGCAATTACGCATTCGCGAGATCTATGCGTTGGATCTGATCGAACATGACGGGCGCGATGTCCTTTTTAAAGTTGTATGTGAAGCCGGCACCTATATCCGTGTCCTCGCGCGCGATGTCGGCGACGCACTCGGCCTCGGCGCGCATCTCCAGCAGCTACGGCGTACTCGCGCATCGGTCTTTTCCGAGCGCGATCTCGTGACGCTCCACGATGCCAAGGACGCGTTTGTGATCTGGCGCGAGGACGGCGACGAGACGGAGCTCCGGAAGGTGCTGCGACCGTTCGAAGATATCCTTACCATACTCCCGCAGGTGGTGATCAAGGATACGGCGGTGAACGCCATCGCGTACGGTGCCGATCTCGCCGTGGTCGGGGTGGTACAGTGCGATTCGGGGCTCGTCCCCGGCGATCTCGTTCGGATCCAGACGGCAAGAGGGGAATCGGTCGCCGTCGGCGAGGCGCAGATGCGCGCACAGACGATGGTCGACGCCAAGAGTGGTATCTGCGTTCGAACCACGCGCGTGTTCTATCCTCGCGATGTCTATCCCAAGGTCTGGGGAGAACGTGAGGACGCCACCTAACCATCGAGCCACTGGCAATTTTCGCCCCCTATGTCGTTCCCGGTCCTATTCTTGGTTTTGGTCCCATTCGCACCGTTGGTTCCGAAGAGGGGCGACGTCTATTGTGTGGCGGCGAACTGCCATCGGCGTCCCTTTTACCGGTCCATACCGCGCCGTCCGGTCGGCGCCCGGCATCCGCCATCCCCATCCAGCATCCAGCATCCAGCATCCAAACCTTTATATTCCCGCGGTGGACTCATCGCCGCGGACGCATGCGGCAAGTCACCACAACGGGAGATGTGCCAGCATACCCGTACCAGGCCCCATTGATACGGCCCGGAACGGGCGGTGTCCGATCCGCGCTCGATAATAGAACGCATTCGCCGCATCGCCGTGTGTATCGTTTTCGTACCGGTCGCACGGTTTCGCAACGGAGAACGGACGCCACTGGTGAATCCCACCGCAGCCACCCGAGTCGATACATCGATAATAATTGGTGATAGAATGAGCAAGAGCGCATATCGCTATATGGCCGAGCAATGGCACAAACCCCGTGAAGGGTATATGAACGACCTCCGCTGGAAACGGTTGATCGAATGGCGCAAAGAACCGACCTTCGTACGCGTCGATAAGCCGTTACGCATCGCGCGGGCACGCACACTGGGCTATAAGGCCAAGCAGGGCTATGTCGTCGTCCGCACGCGTGTGCGCCGCGGTGGCCAGCGCCGCCCGCAGATCAAATCTGGTCGCCGTGCCAAACGAACGGGGATCAGCAAGATCACCATGGAGAAGAATATCCAGCGCATCGCAGAAGAACGTACCCAGCGTCATTACCCCAATCTCGAGGTCCTCAACTCGTACTGGGTCGCAGATGACGGCAAGCACAAATACTTCGAGGTCATCCTCGTCGACCCGCACCACCCAGTGATCAGATCGGACCCCAATATCAACTGGATCTGCGAACCGCGGCATCGGAACCGCGTCTTTCGCGGCAAGACCGCCGCCGGCAAACGCGGTCGCGGGTTATATAACCGGGGTAGGGGCGCAGAGAAGCTGCGACCGTCGTTCTCGGCAAAAAAGAACAAGAATCGCGGGAAGTAACGGTCTCGTACCCACCGTCACGCCACTCCCGCCTCTCCCGCCTCTCCCGCTTCTTTGCGACTGGCACATTGCGACTGGCACACCCGAACGCTTATATAACCGCGTTCGGGTCACTTTTATAAATGGACGCGAAGCGACGCTTCGTATCGGCGAGTGATGTCGAAAGATACGGTTATTGCCCGTTGAGCTGGTGGTTGAAGGTTCACGGGCACGATGCAAAAGGAGCGCCAGTAGCGCGTGGCATCGTCGCACACGAAGAGATCGGCGACGAGCTTCAGGAACTGAAGGCAAAGCAACGGCGCTCGTCGGAGTATGCGCTCAATATCAAGATCTTCTCGCTCATCGCCATCCTTCTTGCGCTCAACGGTGTGGTGATCGTGATCGCACACGAGTTCACCACCCTCCTCTCCGCCAGCATCATCTCGAACCTCCTTTTGATATTGGCGGTGGGGTGGCTCACCATGGCGCTCTTCTTTTTCCTCCGTATCTTTCGCCTTTCCCTCTGCGAACGGCGGTTGACCGGTGAGACGAGCTGGGCGTTTTGCTGGTTGCATAATATCCGACAACGGCTCGCAAAAAGTGTGGCGGGTGGTGCGGGCGACTCTCCCCATCCACCGGCTTTGACTCGTCGGCACATGGTCTGGTTCCTCGTCATCACCGGTGTGCTCGCACTCACCGGCATATTGATCCTCTATCCGCCGCCCGCGCCGGTGTTCAGCCGGTTCTTCACCGTTAGCGCGCTGTTGTGGTTGCTCGCCACGCTCTTCTTCCTCTATCTCGCATTACTTCGTGAGCGGTCCGCTGCGTCCGAGGCCGTTGCGCCCGACGCCGGGAGGGGCGACGCGAGGAGCGAGGGAACGCGAAAGGGTGAGCGAAAGGGGACGGATAAGGTCAGGAAAAAGTGGAACGGCAGCGAGCGTGGAGCCCATGGACGATTGGGCGCGGACGAGAAGCTGATCATCGGGTTCGCCGCGGTGGCGAGCTTCCTCGCGTTCAACGCGATCATGCTCGAGCGTCGCCCCTCAGCATCGATCGGCATCTATATCCTCATCCTCGCGTTCCTCTGGCTCCTCGGCACCTTCATTTTCTTCTATTTCTCGTTTCGCAAAACGATCCGCTTACGCCGATCGAGTCGCTCCCTCCTCCGTGGTGCGGAGCAGCTGTTCCTGCGCCGGTTCAGGGTGCGTACCCGCTCCCGATCCGCACCGGAAACGGTGAACGCGGACGCGGGTCAGGAAGACGAAGGAACCGCGGGTACCAATACCGTATCCGCACCCGCACCCGGTTTTGGCCATGCGGATGAAGATAAGCGCCAGGAGGAGCGGGTGGCGCTGATGCGGCGCGAGCGCGAACTGATGCGCCGTTCGGAGCGCGGTGTGCTCTGGTTCGCACTGGTCTCGCTCGTGCTTTCGCTCAATTCGATGATATTCTATTTCCGGCCCATGCCCGCGATCAGTAACATTCTCGAGATCATCGCCATGGTCTGGTTGATCGGCGCGTTCTTCTTCTTCTATCATTAT
The DNA here is from genome assembly GCA_964609045.1 of uncultured archaeon. Lineage (GTDB taxonomy): Archaea > Thermoplasmatota > Penumbrarchaeia > CAZSUE01 > CAZSUE01 > CAZSUE01. The sequence goes on from CAZSUE010000220.1 coordinate 6,633, forward strand.
CTGAAGAGTTCGCAGCTTGCGGACCGATTGCGGCGGTTGCACGGGCTTTTTTCGCAACAACAGCAGCTCGCCTATACCGATATGCCCGAGGGTACCGCCGATCTGCTCGTATCACAGCAACACGGTATCCGCGGTCGGCCGGATTATATCCTCTACGACGATGAGACCGACGATTACATCCCCATCGAGGTCAAGACCGGTCGTGTCCCGCGTGGGCCGTATTTCTCCCACATCCTCCAGCTTGCAGCATACGCTCTGCTCGTCGAAGAGACCTACGGTGCCTGCGATCACGGGAAGCTCCGCTATATCCCCACCGACGACACGAGAGCGGCCCGTGAGCGCGGTCCAGTCGATATCGACGATCGGGAGCGGACGATGCAGTTCGACGAGGACGAGGCCCGGCGACCGGTTTCGCTGCGTGAGTCCATGGCGCGCGGCGGCGGTCGTTCGTACGAGATCCAGTTCGATGAGGAGCTGAAAGCGCTTCTCCTCGCGAAGGTCGCAGAGATGCGCGAGATCTACGAGACCGGTGAGGCGCACCGCAATCATAACCGCCCCGGGAAGTGCCGCCATTGTTCGCGGCGCGATGCCTGTCCCGAACGGCTGGTATGAAAGGAGGTTTTAGTGGCTAGGGCCGCCCCTCACCCGCCAATGGGCCAAGGACGCCACGGGCGTTAGGGGTTGGGGATTAAGGTTTTGGGCCGCCCCACCCCCAATAGTTTTTCATCGTGTAACAATTTCGTGCCCCGACATGGCTCATTCCATTCAAAGGGTTAAGTATTTAGATTTTCGCCAAAAAATGTATTAACTAATTGCTCTGCCTGGAATGAGCCGACATATGGGCGGAGTCATCATTTTCCTCTCCGCCAATGTTCGCAGAAAGGAAGTCCAAAGGA
>CAZSUE010000221.1:0-7523 GCA_964609045.1 uncultured archaeon
TATACGGTCCGAGACGGGCAGGCAAATCGTCGTGCGATCCAAGTCTGCTCTGACCTCTCTGCAGGCACCCGTGAGCGCGAGCTCGGGGGCCTATTCGAGGCGATGGACGCGCTGGAGATCGATGACGGGATCGTCGTTACCAACACGACCGAGGGGCACGAGCGGATCGGCGATCGTTCGATCGAGTTCGTCCCGCTCTGGCGCTATTTATTGTCATACGGTTAATCTTAAGCTTAAGCTTAAACTAATGTAATGTAGCAAATCGGGACGATGGCGGCTGCCAGAGGATGGACGGTTCATTTATTCATTTATTCATTCAATCATTCATTCATTCAATCATTCATTCATTCAATCGATCGGTCACTTGTGTAGTGGGTTTTTTGCACGAGTGTATCACAACCCAACTCAAGTCTATGCTAGCTAGAGAATGCATAACAATCCCATCCAGTGAAACGGGATTCGTCACATATTGTAATCGTCGCGCAGCTCCGTTCAAGCGTCAGACCCCCACCCAACAGAGAATAAGTCGCGCGCATGTCAGAACTAGTACAGAGTGTTCGCACTTTTATATTATACCATATTCTTCAGCGATTCGTTTTCAATCCTCGCTTTATTAGCCACCATATTCAGCGTGACAAGCGTTTCATTCATTGAACAAGGTCGTTGAAGAGTCTCATGTGCTTGGACCAGGTGTCTTAGGTTGGGTATGAAATGCCCGACCCCTGCAATTTTCCCAATAAAGGTGACTGCGCTGAGCTGCTCGTTATTGCCAATGGGTATGAAGGAGAAATTGAGCACGACGGTGCGACGATCACGTTGGTCCCGCTCTGGAACTGCCTCCTCGATTTGAACGCCAACGGCTGATCACGACCATTTTCGCGCTCGGGAGGAGTGGTCGGTTAGGTCGTTGGTCTATTGCATTGAACCTGCTCCATGTCTGAACGTGCCTGATCTATGCTATATGTCACTATCATCCTTTCTGATATATATGAGATGGCAACTCCTAAATAGCAGCTCGGCCCTCTCCCACGTATGCTCTCTGCGGACCGATTACGCCAGGTGCTCACAGAACAACGCAAAGCGCTGCTTGAACGAGACGTGGGTGTTCGGCGAACTGCTCTCGACACGCTGATTGAGAAGCTGGATCTCCCACATACCATCGTTATCACCGGGCTGAGACGGTGTGGCAAGTCCACCCTCTTGCGTCAGTTCGTTGATCAACTGGAAAATGAAAATTTCTACTATGTCAATTTCGAGGACGAACGGCTGCTGGATATGGACGCAAAGGATTTTAGCCGCCTTCACGAGGCGCAAATCGAATTGTACAAAAAGAGCAGATTGTATCTCCTGGATGAGGTACAGAATATCCGCGATTTCGAACGATTTGTTCGGCGGCTGATGGACCAGGGGTATAAGTTCTATCTCACGGGCTCCAACGCTGAGCTATTGAGTTCGGAGATCAGCACGAAGCTGACCGGGCGGCACCTGGATATCTTTCTTCGACCCTTTTCATTCCCGGAGTATCTGGACATGCAAGAAATCGAGGTCGGAGACGATGCCCTGTATACGAGCGAGTCCAGGGTGGAACTCAAGGTCCAATTCGAGCATTACCTCTCCTCTGGAGGGATGCCGGAATACCTGAAGTACAACGATATGGAGATCCTGTTACGGACCTACGAGGACATCGTGATCAAGGATATCGCTGTTCGATACCGCATCACCAATGTCAAGAACCTTCGCGATCTGTATCGCATGCTGATCACCAACTTCTCCAACCCATTCACCTATCGTTCGCTGGAGCGGACGCTTAGGTTTGCAGGCTGGAATACATTGCAACGATATATCGACCATCTCGAAGCGGCCTATCTGGGTGCTGTCGTGACGATGTTCTCCCACAGTGTGAAACGGAGGATGGTCAACAAGAAGAAGTTCTATGTGGCCGACAACGGGTTCATCGAGGCGGTAAGCACCAGAATGACAGAGGACAAGGGCAGGCTGATGGAGAACCTGGTCTGTCGCGTGTTGGCTGAGAAACACGAGGTCTTCTATTTCCAGCATGATAACGAGTGTGACTTTGTGGCACTCCCGGAGGATGGGACACAACCGCAATTGATCCAGTGTGCGTGGGAGCTACATCAAAGGAACCGCGACCGCGAGTTTAATGGCCTGGTTGAGGCTGCCAGCGAACTCGGTGTGGAGCGAGGGACCATCCTCACATTCGAACAGGACGAGGCTATCGAAAGGGATGGAGTGAACATTGCCATCACACCGGTCTGGGCCTGGCTGCTGAGGTATTATGGTGGTCGATGACCGGGGGCCGCCAAGCTCAGCGATCAGCGTTCCGGGCAAACCGATGAGCGATTTGAATACCAACAAGCACTCCGGTAACGAACGATCGTGGCATTGGGTGGCTGTCATCTGTTACGGGGCGGTCGGAGGTCGGAACTGTAACGTTACACCATTTGGTTATATATTCCCACCTCGTGGCACGATGCGATGACATCGACAACGCGCTCGGACCGCTTCCATCTCCACCTCCTTACCGCCATCCTGTGTTCCTTTTTATTGACGATCCTCACCCCCGCGCTCAATGCATCGGCGAGTGCAACGGGTCCACTTTCCTCGTCGGTGACAGCACCAACCGCCATTGCACCCTCGCTCACGACACCGGCGACGGGCATGGCCATCCAGTTCTACGCACCCGACGGTACGACCTTTGCGTTCGCTGGCGCGATCGAAGTGAACGAGGACGGGGGCTGGGATCTCTTCGTGGGGGCCGATTCGAACTGGCCCAAGACGTACCGGTACTGGATCGAGACCGATGCGGGGAGCCAGAGCGCGAAGGCTGAGTCCGATGAGACGATGGATGTCGGTTGGTGGGGCTCGTGCGATAAGATCTCGGTTGGTTGCGGGCAGGCGCTATTCTATGACGGGGATGGTGTGCGGCTCGGGCAGGCGGCGGTGACCGAGACGGTCGCGGCACAGCTGGGGAGCATGTTAGTAACACGCACGATCGAGCTGGGCACGTTCGTTTCCTGCGGATAGTCCGATGACGATGACGGCGACGGGGTTGGAGGTCGGTCGCACTGAATCGAACCGCCATCGTTCCGATGGGTCTCAACCCATTCTCGCGCGATCAGCTGTGCAAGAGGGAGAAGATGTGATCGGTTCATATCGACGGTCCGGACGTGAGTGTTCAATTGGTCGTGATCGCCCCCTCGCCGCGCCTGAGAAGTTCATGTCTATCGGTCACTTTGGTGCGAAAGTGACCGATGCAGATATATAGCGAGGAAATGAATACGCGACCGATGGATCGGGCCGCTATCCTCGACATTCTCGTGGATTGGAACTACTGGGGCGAGTTTCATCACGAATTACAGCCGCGACCGGGCTACCAAGCCAGAGCGCTGGAGTTATTCTCCGCACGCACGGCATTAATGATCCTCGGGATCAGAAGGGCGGGAAAGTCATCGCTCGTGAATCTCTGCATCCAGGATCTGATCGATACCGGAGTGATCAGCGCAACCGATTCGCTCATTATCAATTTCGAAGACCCGCGCTTTTCACCGGTGATCACTGGCGAGGACCTGATGGGAATATTCGAGACCTACCTCACCACTATTGACCCCGATGATCCGATCGTGGTCCTCGATGAGGTTCAGAATGTCACGGATTGGGAGCGGTTTACTCGGTACCTCCTAGAAGCGAAACAGGTGCGGGTGATCGTTACCGGTTCGTCTTCGAAACTCCTCGATCGGGAGATCTCCGAGGTATTGACGGGCAGGCATGTGAACTTGGAGGTCATGCCGTTAAGCTTTCGTGAAGTATTGGAATTTCGAGGGGTTAGCATCGGAAGCTCGCTCGATGTGCAAAAGCAGCGGATCGAGATCCGGCGGCAGCTGATCGAGTATTGCACCTGGGGCGGGTTCCCCGAGGTTGTCCTCTCCACCTCCACCGCCCGAAAGCAAGAGCTCCTTCTTCGATATTTTGATGATATCCTAATGAAGGATATAGTGAAGCGGTTCACGATCACCAAGATCATGGCGCTCGAGATGCTCGCCGACCTCTATGTGGCACATATCGGCACCCTCCAATCGTTCAATAAACTGAAGGTGAAGGTCGGAACGAGTCTCGATACGGTGGAACGGTATTCGAGCTATCTCGAACTGGCCCGGTTGTTCATCTTTATCGACAAGTTCGACTGGTCAAAGGGCAAGCAGATCCGATCGGTGAAAAAGGTCTATCTGAGCGATATCGGGCCCTATTTATTAAAGGGGTTCAGATTCTCGGAGAATTACGGGCGGATCGCCGAGAACATTATTGCGATAGAATTGATGCGGCGGAAGCGGTTCGATCCGCGGCTGGAGATCTATTACTGGCGCGACTATCAGGGCCATGAAGTCGATTTCGTCCTCAAGATCGGGAGTCGGATCACGAGCTTGATCCAAGTTCACGCCATCACCTCGTCGGAGGATCTCAAGCCCCGGGAGCTTGCTGCACTCGTCAAGGCACAGCAGGCCACAAACTGCGCCGAACTGCTCGTTATTACCGATGGGTATGAGGGGGAGGTCGAGCACGACGGTGCGACGGTCACATTGATCCCGCTCGCAAAATGGCTGCTCAATATCGACGGCAACGGCTGAGGCGGTTCCGATGCAGTTGCTGTCTGGCGGATGCTGAACGAGTACTTCGCGACCCGGATATCGGTCGACGGGTGGATGACATCGTGTGCGCCGCCGGTGAAGCTAGTGGTGACCCGCTTCCCTTCCGGCCTGCGTTCGACTCTCGTACGGGTTCTCCAGTCCAGTCATGCTCACGATAGATCCAGCTCTTGTCCAGTGAAACGAACTGAGGCTTGGTAATATGTAGGGATGGATAGGTGGCCAGGTACCTGCCGATGTTCCTGATACCGATGACAAGATCGAGGATCGGCCAGCTGATTTCTTTCAGAGGGCGTTTCGGGATCTCGCAGTCACAAAAGACTTCGAGCTTTTTATCAGCCAGGTCATGATTTCGCGTCATCTTGCGACATTCTTGCGACATCGTACGATCGAACCGGTTCCATGCAGTTCCGATGCAGTTCCCATGCAGTTCCCATGCGGTTCCGTGGAAACATCCGCCGTATAAATCACATGTATCAGTGCGTGCGAGGTTCGGGACATGGTCGGGAGGTTCAAGTCGATAGCGATCAAAGCCTGGCCAGCAACGCCACCGCACGATCGTAGCACGGCTTGTACTTCCATTCCGTATCTTCCGATTTGGTGATATACTTCCCCGTCTCAATATCGATCATCTGATGCGTCCTCAACTTCGCGGTCTCCGCATGCTTCCTAGCCAGACGCATCAACTCCTCCTCTGTCGGCTCCGCCGGCAGCTCGATTTCGGGATAGCGCTGGCGGAGCCGATCGTACTCGATCTCCGGTGGCGCATCAGCCGCGGCCAGATCGCGGAAGAATTCGCCAAGGAAGAGGTGGATATCGGCCTGCTGGAGGATGTAATAACAGCGGTTCGCAATCTCGAGCGCGTCGCAGGCGTGGTCGAGCGCGTCGTCGTCGCGGTGCTGGAGGTGGCGGAGCTTCGCGAGTTCGAGGAGGATGGGGGCTTCTTCGTCGAGCACGCCATGGAACCTGCACCGATGAAGCGCATCTTGGAGCCGTTTTTCCGCTTCGTTATCATCTTCATTGATTAACGATGCACCGACAAACCGGTTCGCTCGAATATTATCCAACGGATATTCGGGTTGACCAATGCTCCCCGCTTCAGCATAGAATCGTGCTTTTTGGGCCGCAACGATCGCAGATTCCTGCTCCTCATTAATAAGTGCATTAAGGGCCTGGAATGACCAGATGAGGTGGTGGTTCGTCATGGATCCGAGATCTTGGCAATAGGTGATCACATCGCTGAAATAGGCCTCGGACTCCTCCGGACGACCCATGTATACTGCAAGCAGCCCGGAATAGAGCTGGCAGTAGGCCAGCCATGGTTTTGATCCCAATGCTTGTAACCGTTCATGCCCTCCGACGAGTTTTCGCTTCGCACGTTCGAAATGACCGATATGCATGAACTGGAAGGATATATTCACGAACCCGATCGTAATACTAAGCTCATTCCCCGCTTCGAGTGCCAACCGAATGGCGTTTTCGAAGGAGCGGATCGCTGTCAAAGGATACCCAGTAAGTGCATACGAGCCCGCCAATTCGTTATAGACCTTCGCGAGCTGACCGGTCCCTAACTCTCGATCCCGTCCGTTTTGCAAGAATTCTTCTAATAGACTCCTCTGCGTATGATACTGACCTGCACGATAGTAGAGGTCACGCCAGACTTCGGACTTCCATAACTGATAGGCATCCGCTGTTCGACCTCCCCGGATCATATAATAGCAGAGTTCGACCAGCAATGTGAGCGTATCTAAATGCTCGTAGCCGACGGCAGCATCGGAGGGACTATCCAGGCTCTGTGGGCTCCGATCCGGGCCGTCATATTCAAGCATTCGGAAAATGAGTTCTTCTCTGGAGCCACTGGTGTCCAGTTCGAATGCTTCACAAAGACCTCGCATGTGCGCGGTTGAAAAATGGACGAGTCGTTCTTCATCGACTGGAGCACCACCAACGGTCAAAGTATAGTGCTCATCCATTCGTTCGATGATCTCCTTCTTCGTTCCGCTCACTTTCAGATCGTAGTATTCACAGACCTCTTGCAACCGGAACTTCGTCATTTTCTCCATCTCTTCGACCGAAAAGCGCTCCTTCCGTGCGGGTGTAAGAGCGTCCTTGAATGCGAACGCCTCACGCTCGGCGATCAGCGCTTCGATGTATTCGTAGATTCGACGATGGACCTCTTGAGGCGCTCCGAGTTGCTTGTAACAATAGCGTCTAACCACTGGATGCAGATCGTATTGGACGCGCTCCGGTTCATGGAACACCAGGCCACGTTTGACCATATAATCGAGTTTGTTCTCGAAAGCAAACCGGTCCGAACCGGCACCGAATACCGCAAACAGTGTTTGAAACCCAACTGCTGACCGAAACGCTGCGAGCTTCGAGATCAGGGATCGGTGCTCGGTCGGGAGGAGGTCGTAAGAGTACTGGAGAATGTGTTCGAACTTCTTCGAATCGTAGTATTGCTTATCCACATCGGTCAAGTCGATATCGGGAATCTCTCGGGCGTACTGTATATCTCCACGATACTTTGGTGTGGTCAGGACACCCGAAAGGAGCCGCAGACAGAGCGGGAGGAAGTTATACTTCGCGCACGCGCGGCGGATCTGTTGGCTCGGACCTTGAACGCATTGTTTCCGCATGAAGCTGACTGCGTCGTCGGGTTGCATGCTGGCCAGCTTCTCTTTCCGTACACCTTTGAGACCGCGGAGGTCCAAAGGATGGAGTCGGGTGGTGATCAGGGTTTTACATCCTCGATCCAAGGTAGCAAGCGACCGGAGGAACCACGAAAGAGTTGGGTCGATACACTGCCTGTCCTTTTTATCGCTGCTCTCCTCAAAATCATCAGCATAATAACATGCTGAC
>CAZSUE010000222.1:0-7490 GCA_964609045.1 uncultured archaeon
GGCGTCACCTCTCGCAACGACACATGGTATGTGAAAACGGTCTCCGCGTCGGCGTATTCGCAGACCGACTACAACGGCTACCGGCGGGTGAAGGTGGAGGATATGACCATCGCGGAGTTCACCTACAACAACTCGCAAAACGCGTCGATACCGTATAACAATCTCCGACTCGTCTACGACGGGCCCAATAACGGCTCCGCCACCGCGCTCTCCGCGACTATCTACAACGCGCTCAACGCGACCTTCGAGGATGCGACCATCTCCTTCGTCGTGCCGCGGGTGGACGAGGGGTTCGAGTATCTCTTCGACGGGTTCAGCGCCGAAAACGGCGCAGAGGTCGTCCGGCTTCGGCGCAGCGACCAGTTCCACGAATATCTCGTCCGGCTCACGCTTCGTGCACGAAGCGTCACGAATATCGGCATCAGGCGCGAGGGCGTCGCCGATCTCGATATCAGCCACGCCGAGTTCGTGCCCGAGGTCTACGAAGCGCTCCCCGGTGACGCGGTCCAGATCGCATTGCGCGTGGTCAATAACGGCGAGGTCACGGTAGAGGACGCAGTCATAAGTCTCACTATCGATAACGGATCGCACATCGCCACGCAAACCACCACGCTCCGGCCATATAATTCCGATGTCGTCATTTTCAATTGGACCGCCACCGCAGGGCCGCATCTCTTCTTTTTTACCATCGACCCGTACGACAGCGTCGAGGAATTTGACGAATCGAACAACGACCTCTCGCTCTATCTTTCCGTGGGCGATTTCGACCACGGGCTGAGGCTCACCGCGCCGGTCAAAAGTCAGGAGATGCATCGGAACGAAACGGTGAATTTCTTCATCACCATCGAGAACCCGGGCAATGTGGAGGATACCTACCTCCTCCAGGACATGGCACCGCTGCAGGGGATCACGGTTACGCTCCCCGGTTCGTACCGTCTCGAGCCGGGCGAGCGCGATACGATCCGCGTCACCGTGACGAGCAGCGCCAGCACCTCTCACGGCGCGTTCAAGCTCACCATCAACTACAGCTCGGCGAGCGATTCGAGCGTCTATCGTTCCATCGCTCTCACCGCCGCCGTGGTCGCCGGCGACGACAACGAACCGCCGGTGGGGATGATCAGCGTCCCCCCGCGCATCCATGTTGGTGACCTCGCGTACTTCGACGCCAGTAGCTCGCATGACCCCGATGACGATCCGCTCGCGTTCACCTGGTATTTCGGCGACAATACCACCATCGCGGGGGCGGACGATATCGTGACCCATCGGTACACCACCACCGGCCGATTCACCGTGATCGTCAATGTAAGCGACGGGAGGCGATGGGATATGGCGGCGGCGAGCGTGAATGTGGAGAACAAGAAACCGGTGGCACAGATCATCTCACCGGAACCGAATACACAGGTCCATGCCGGTACGCCGGTGCAGTTCAACGGTTCCATCTCGTACGACGCCGACGGAGACCCGCTCATCTATTTTTGGGACTTCGGCGACGGGACGCACAGCAACGCGCCCACACTCAGCCATGTGTATAACCAGACCGGTCGTTTCACCGCCACGCTCACCGTCTCGGACCATCACGAATACGCCGTGGTCTATCGCGTGGTCAATGTGACGAATACACCGCCGGAGCCGGATATCGACTCCAACAGCAGCGTGCGCGTGGGCGAGGTGCTCACCTTCGATGCCACGCGATCCACGGATATGGAGGGAGACCCGCTCACCTTCTACTGGGATCTTGGCGACAACAGCACCACCATGGGCGCCACGGTGCAGCATACCTACCGCCGTGCGGGCAACTTCACGGTGGAACTGCGGGTGAGCGACGGGTTCGACACCGCCACGGCACGAAAGATCATCATGATCAAAGCGCGTCAAGATAGAGAGGACGAGGATACCGATGATGAAGAAGTACCGGTAAAGCGCGCGGACGAGCTGTTCACCTTCGCCGTCTTTCTCCTCATCGTGCTCAGTATGATCCTTCTCGTCTCGTTCCCCATCCTGCTCGTGGATCATGCGAGATCGGCCCACGACGAGGGGAAGATCGCCGATGAGGAACGCGGGGACAAGTGGGGGGAAAAGCGGGGTGACGAGGACGAATGGGCGCAGGAGGGCGAAACGGATCGGTACGCGCCATGGTCCGACGCAGCGGTCTACGAACAACCGCCAATGGGCATGGGCTCGCCGCCCCAACCGATGTTTTCCGGCGCCGTGCCCGCTGCGGGCGTCGGTCCACGCGACGCACCACTCACACCTGCTCAACAGCGTTCAGTGTACGAATACCAGCGCCAGTACGATCAGACCGTCTATTATATGCAGATGCTCCACGGTCACCCCGGCCGGGAAAAGATCGTCCATAAACGCAAGCAAAAACAGGTGCGGGCCCACGGTCGCGGCGCTGAGCATGGCCCCGATTATGGCCCCGACCATGGCCATGGCCATAGGGAGGAGAAAGTGGCGAGGCTGCAAAGAACAAAAGAGGGGACGGGCGAGGACGGACCGAACGAAGCGGAGAGAGAACTGGAGAGTGAAGTGAGAGATGATTCGGAGAAGTCCGACGATGGAAATGCTAGAAAACCAGAAGAGACGGCAACATCGCCATCGTCATCGCCATCGCCCTCCAAAGGGGAAGAAAACGAAGAAACCGAGAGCCAGTCGGTGCGTCACCTCCGCGGTCGGTAACGCGTCGCATTGGCATTGGCCGATATTCGTGCACGACTACGCAAACGTGGCTGACCGAAAACGAGGGCGCAACCAAGCCTCTATTTACATTCTGCCCGAAAAGGTCAAGTACTAAAACCTCGCGCGATTGATATGAAATGGGTTGGCGGCCAGCCTCGAACAACTGTTCTTTCCTATCTTTTGTTTTGTTTTCGTTTCTAATTTTGTAGTGGCGACCCATATCATATTCTCATTCGTTGCCATCCCGTCCCACCCTATCCCATCCTAACCCATCCCAATCTATGCTAACCCATCCTAACCTATGCTAACCCATCCTAACCTATGCTATGCTATCGGCCGCGGCATTATGCTCGACCAGCTTTCCAGTGTGGTGTTCTCGAACCCGTAGCGATCCACCGGTGTGACGCCGATAACGTATTCGGTCCCCGGTGAGAACGCATTGGCCGGCGCCTCGTATGCGACCACTTCCGCGCGCCCGAGGAATGTGGCGTTGGCTGTCTGACGAAGCTCGATGGTCGATCTCTCCGGCGCGGCGACCGAGACGGCATCGACGGCATCGATGGAATAGACGCGATAGAATGCGGTATCGTTCGACGCTGAGGCTGTCCAATCGAGGCGGAGGTAGTCGCTCTGGGTACCAGTTTGGGTGCCGTTGACGACGCTTGCGCGCAACCACTTGACCGCGGCGGGTGCACGGATCCTACCGGCGAAAAAACGGCCGTACCGGATAAAGCCACGATCGCGCGGTGCGATGTCGATGACCCATGCACCGTTTCGCTCCGCTGCGGGGATATCCCGGATGGTATCGTAGCTGCGAAGCTCGAACCCGTCGAGATTGTATTTCAGTTCGATGGTGGCGTTGGACCAGACCTTGTCTACGCCGCGAGAGGAGAAATAGTGCTCGATAGCGTCGTAGTTATATTGATCGTACACGAGGAAACCGGTGCCGTAGGGGATGAAGAGGGTAAGGATCACCATGACCACGCCGAGCCTCACCTTCGTGCCACGCCCGAGCCGGTGGATGACTTGATCCTCGCCTTCATCTCCGTGGTTTTGCGAACCATCCTCGCTTTGCGGCGTGTCCCGTCGCGCGGATCGCAACCGCGTGAGGATAAGCCCGATGATAATGAAGACCACCGGATCGATCATGGCGATATAGCGGATATGCTCGCGGGCAAAGACCCGGCCGCCGTATCGCCAGGGCTCGTATGCAAGGAGCGCGGCACCGGTCATGGCGCCGATGACGATGGTGCCGAGCACGAATAGCACCAATGCAGAATATGCCTGGTTGCTCTTGAGCGCGGTGAAGATGCGCGTGCGAGCGGCGCGGTGGAGGACGCGGCGCGAGAGGAGCACCGGGAGGAGGATGAGCGCGAGCCAGAGGAGGAATACGGCCAGATAGATGCCGAATACCGGCATGCTGGTTGAGGGGTGGGCGAAGAAATGCTCGATGGAGCGCTTCGTGTAGATATTGGTCCAGGGATAGCCGAGCCGTACATAGTTCCGGTACGACCATGCCGCGGCGGTGGCGACGAAGATGGTGCCGCCGATGATATAGCCGCGGTTGTGAAAGACCGCCCAGCGGTCGTAATAGAACCGCCAGCAGAGGCCGATGACGCCGGCGATGAGGAGGAGGTAGCCGGTGGACGCCTTGGTGAGGTAGGTGAGCGCGGCGAAGAGCCCGGCGGGGATCATCCAATAATGGTCACGGACGCCGCGGATGATGCAATAGAGCGAGAGGAGGAGGAATATTGCGGTGACCACACCGCCGAGTGTCCCCATCATGATCACATAATAGATCGGGTCGAGGATGAAGAGGAGCGCGGCGATCCGCCCGACCCGCGGTGAGAAATGGTTGCCGATGCGATAGATGACCACGATGGCGACGGCGAAGACGACGAGCTCGAAGGTATGCAGCGCGATGGAGTTGAACCCGATGGTATAGACGAACGGCGCCATGAGCAACGAGAGAAGTGGCGGGAAATGGCTGCTGTATGCGCCGTCGACGAGGAACGCGCCCTCTGTTGCGAACGAGCGCAGCATTTCGAGCTGTACGGCGGTATCGACGATCACCGGCCCCGTGAAGATCGGTATGTGGATGAGGAGGCCCACACCGATAATGACGAGGAGGAGACGGTCCACCGCGCCGGTATGTCGGTCGACGAGGGGCGAGGCGAGAGGGGAGAGCCAGTCCGGTGCCACGTCGGGTTGATCGGGGATTGGATTAAAAAACATACTGGTAGGCGCGTGGCCCACCCGAGGCGCGCTCTCTCAGCGTCTTTCACGGTTGGTTTGTTGGTTTGTTGGTTTGTTTGTTGGTTGGTCTGTTAGATGGCGCAGAGGGCGCACAGCGTTGTATTAGCCTTTTGGGCGCGATCGGCGAGCCTTCCCGGCACCCTCCCCCTCGTTCTCCCGGGTGTGGCGCGCGCGATGAGGCGGCGGCGGCGGATCGGCTGGACCGGTGCGTAGGGCACGCTCTTCGCTGACGGGCGGTGGATGGTATCTTTCGCATCGTCCGCGGTGGCAGAAGCGGCCGTTGCCGTGGGAGGTTCCTCCTCCGCATCACTCTCATCACCATTCCGCTTTATCACGCGGGTGACGAGGACGGCGGGGACATGCTTTGCGCTTTTTGCGCCCGTATTTGCCGCCGGCGCAGTGCTGGCCGGTCTAACCGTGGGTGTGGATGTGGGTGTGGATGTGGATGTGGATGTGGATGTGGATGTGGATGTGGATGTGGGTGTGGATGTGGATGTGGATGTGGGTGTGGATGTGGATGTGGATGTCGGTGTCGGTGTCGGTGTGGGTGTGGGTGTGGGTTTTGGTGGAGCTGCGCTGGCGGGCTGCGCCGGTTGCGCTGGCTGCTCGTCGGTACCGTGTGGGGGCGGCTGCGCCGCGTCCGACCGCTGCTGCTTGGGCACTTCTTCGTCATCCGACGGCGGCGGCGGCGGTGGCGGGAGTCCGGCCGGAGTATCGCGATCGGCCCCGTCGTCGCCGTTTTGGAGCCTCTTGAGCTTGCTCTCCGCGGCACGGCGCTTGGCGCGTTCTCGGTCGATCAACGCTTTGAGGTCGCTGACGAGCGCGGTGCTCTTCTCCAGCTCGGCCTCGAGCGTATGGCGCTGTTCCTCTTCGGTCCGGAGATAGCGCTCGACCTGCCAGAGGAGATCTTGGATCTCGTCGAGGCGCTCCGTTGCACGTTTCCGTTTCATTTTCTCCTTGCGATAGCGCTGTTCTAAAGTCGCGTTCTCACCGCGGAGCACCTCGAGTTCGTGTTGTAGCGTGGTAACCGACGTGGGGGGGAGATGTTCGGGAAGCGGTTCGGTGGCTGCGGTGCTGCCCGAGGGGCTCTTGGCGCGCCCATTCCCTGTGGGGGCGTTCTCGGATCGGAACGGCTGGAGACAGACGGGACATCTCTGCGCACTGCGATTGACATTCGTGTTGCAGATCGGACATTGATACTGGTCGGTCTGGAACATGGCGCCGCAGTTGGAACACTCCTCTGCGCTGAGGTCGGTATGCGTCCCGCATTGAGGACAGCGCGCGGCGTGCATTGCCTCATTCCTTTTCACGGGCGTTCATCGTCTCGAGGAGCTCTTCGAGCGCATCGATCTTCGATCTCAGCTCCTTGACATCTTCGGTCATTTCCAGCATCGACTGTTCGAACGGTGTGAACGAGGTCTTGGTGAGCATGCGGTAGGCGAGGAGCATCCCGAAAAAGACGGCACCGAGCACGGCGAGCATGGAGATGGTGATGATCTGGTCGATGAACCCGACCCAGTTGAGGTACCAATCGTAGATCGGCAGTATCCCAAAGGTCACGAGGATGAGGAGGATGGCGAGGCCGACGATAACCCCGAGTGTGGCGATGTAGGTCGGCGACGGCTTCACTTGGATGGGGGGTTTCTTTCGCTCTCGATGTGTAGTATTATTTTCCATGGGAGCTCCTCGAACGGGACTTCCTCGACTTCGAGCTCGTCGTCGAGGAGATAGTCGATCTTGAACATGCGCGTATCCAATTCGGTCCGCATGATCTTACAATTACAGGAGAAGGAATAGATCGTTCGTTGACTGCGAGCGGTAACATTGACCCTGAAGGTCTCGAACTGCACTGCAAGATCGATGGAGTAGGTATAGTTATCTTGCTCGCGTCGGGTGGTCGTTTCGTTGCTCACGGTGAGGGTGATAGAGTCGTAGCGGTAATCGGTGATCGGCGATTTCACCCAGAACTTCGTCTCGTTCGCGGCCATGTGATAATCGATGATCAGCTCCGGTAGCGCAGATATGCTGGAGGGTGAGTCGTCGTCGTAGATATTGCGGAGACAACCGCCGCTCTGCGTCAGGGCCAATGTGCAGATCAATAGAATGGCGAACACATGTCGCATTAGCGGAACAAATATTTCCGCTTCTACTTATAATTTAGCACAATGGCTCCGTCGGGGGCGAAGCCGCCGTTTCACCACGACAGCGCCCCATCTGCACTGTTTGGATCGTATCGATATTTCTGCGTTTCTGCACCGACCTGACAGCCGCCCGACCTGCGGTGGATATGGGTCGATCGTCGTCGTCTGGGCCCACCGACATCGCGTTCCATTTAGACCGATCATCCGGAGTGACGGACGAGACTCTTTTCGCACTTCGCGCCGTTGGCTCGGCTCGCGCAGCGTACCGCTCGGCCGGCGTCGGTAGCTTCATGTAGCGGCGAGCGCGATCAGTCATGGCGATACGCCGCGACTTAACTTGATCCGATCTCGATCTTCTGGAAGTCCCGTGCGTACGGGTTCCTCAAGAACCTCAGGTTCCTCGAGCCGTTCCTC
>CAZSUE010000223.1:0-7488 GCA_964609045.1 uncultured archaeon
GCTGTAGATCTCCATACCGGGGCCGATGGCGGAGATGAAGAAATCGCCGCCGGCGATACCCTCACTCCAGAACTGCTGGAGTTTCCTTTCGACCTTCGCTATTATCTTTGGTTGCAAGTCTTTCCAAAAACCCACTGGCTCTCTTTCCGCCTTTCTGCAAACCATGTAGATTGAGGAGGCGAGGGCGGCTGAAGCTGCTGCTCGTAATCGTCCTCTTCTCTCGGTATGGATCGGCCATGATGCGGTGACCACAAAGCCGGCGTTTACTAATGAATTGAGGAGCGTCTCCCAGCCTTGAGTTGTTTTATGGGCGTAGACGATCGTTGCGATTCCTTTTTGCTTGAGAACTCTATACATCTCCTTAAAAGAAGTGGATAGCATGTCCTCAAAGAATTTCACGGGATTATCTTGTCTTATTCTTTCCGCGATAGCTTCTTCAGACTTAGGGGTAAGAGGTGTAGAAAACAGTTCTGGGAATAGATTACCAATAGTGCGTTTATGCCAGACGTAAAAAAAGTCCGATAAATCTGCGTACGGAACGTTATCATAATAAGGTGGATCGGTAAAAATAGCGTCTAATCGGGTAGGAAAAGTGATAGATGTTGCCGAGTTATTTGTAATCTTAGATTCAGCTTCCGATGGCCATGTATTCTTATAAATGTAGCGGAGGACCCAATCTCTATTTGAGATCCAATCTCCATTTACTTTTGAGAATACATTTAGCTCAATAAAGTCCCAAACAATGGGTAGTGCTTGTCTGCCAAAAACATGTTCGATCTTTTCACCATATACTTTATACATTACTAAAGATGCATTTTTATCGGCCAGCCTGCCTAAGGTTATACTCAAATACCCCATCACTGCCTTGGCTGCGTCCTCTGCTTCTATACTCTGTGTTTTCACACCCACCAACCGTTGACAATCTTTCAGTAGGTAATCATAGGAAAACTTAATCTTCTCAATGAATGTAATGAGAGCTAGTTTCTGCCGAGGATTGAAGAGTTCACCCCATTCCATATTTTCTGTGTATCGTTGAGCATCAATGCCGTAAGTTCCTATAGGGGCCATTTTTTCATTAGGGATTGGATTATCCATCCACGGCCAGTTTATAACCTTTTTCTGTAGATATTTTACTCCTCCGTTATAATCCTCAATATCATCTTCTTTTGATAATCGGTATTTTTTACCTCTCTCATCATGGTGATGGACTACGACGGCTATCATCCTCTGTCCCATCTTGCCGTCCTTTGCCAGTTGACGGGTAAGTTTCGCTTTCGTCACCTGGCCGCAGACGAGACATTCCGCGTTCGCCCTCGATACGGTACCATTCTTGGGGTTAAACCCCTCCGCCATCGCATGTTCTAACTCATCCCCTTGCAGGATCTCAAAATCGACCGTTTCATTTTCCCTATCCATGATCGGCCGATAGGCGATCTTCTTATTCTTTTTCTTCGCCAACCAGAACTGCTTGATCAGCGGTATCTCGGCGTTACACTTCGGGTTCTGACACGGTATCGTCCTCGCCCAGAGGTACCCGACGGGGATCCATCCGTCGTGGTGTGTGATCTCCCTGGCACCGACGAGCCCTTCCGCGGTCTGCTCGGGATAGAACTGTCCGATCTCCGCTTTCGCCTCTTCCAGTACCTTGTTCGCATACTTCTCGACGAGGTGCGCGAGGAGGTTCACTTTGACCGTTTTCTCCTCTCGGAGCGATTCGTGGAACCCGTTCTTGATATCCCTGATCTGGGCCTTCGTATAGCCCGCATGTTTCAGCTCGCGCTCGAACGCCTCCTCCATCGGTATCTCGATCTCGATGCCGTACTTCTGCGGCCATTCGAGCGTCGCCTTCTCGATGAGCACCGCCACGGGGTTGTAATCCGAGGCATAGGTCTCGCACCCGAGCCGGAGCGCCTCCAGTGGTATGGACCCGCCGCCGGCGAACGGGTCGAGGACCTTCGGCGGGCCGCCGTACTGCTCGAGTATCATCTCGCGCGCTTTCAATATATCCTCGCTATTCCCGTTCTTGACCGCCTCCCACGGTGTGATCCGTTTGATCAGCTCGCGGATCTCCTCCCTTTTTTCCGGGTCCTCGGGGAGGTCGATGAGCGCGGCGAAGTTCGTCGCCCGCGATGACGCGAGCGGTCGCCGCGCCCACCATATATGGAGCGTGGACGGATGGCCATGCCTGATACTTTTCTCGCGCGCGCTCTCCTCCGATATCTCCGCGAGGGGGAGGTCCCATTCTATGAATCGCTTCTTCATCATCATCCACCTGGGTCCAATAGTATAGTATTGATCATCGAGGATGGGGTTTAAACATCCAGTCGTGTCTGGCGCAGGTTCAGGTCGTGCGCGAGGGGCGAGAACGGGAGCGAGTCATCGACCCGTTTCAAGCCCGATTTACGGTCGAAATAGTCGGCGAGGTCACCGTCCATGATGAACTGGCGCGAGGTGGAGAACTCGCACCTGCTACGATAGGTCTCGTGGAGGCGGTTGGCGGCGTTGAAGACATGCCCCGGGTAATCCTCGGCGCTCCCGTAATACCGCGACATGAACGACTCGCCGGAAAGATCGCTACAGATGGGACAATCACAATCCAGTGATCCTTCGGACTCGAGCCAGTGATGGAACCGTTGGAAGATGAGCGCCCCATCGTCGAACCGTTTCGTTCGTGCGAAAAGCTCCTCTTTCGTGGTGGTGGTGGGGGTGGCGTTGGATCCGGCCGCTTCGCCCCGGCCGTTCTTCGATGGTTTCGGCGGGACATACCGACCCGCCTTGACGCTGAACGAATCGATACCGAACTTCTGGAGGAGATGCATGGTGGAGGTCCCCCGGCGTCGTGGGAACTCCCGCGGGACGCCCGACATCTGGAGGAGGATCGGGCGCTCCCTGTTCTCCCAAAGGAGCATATAATTCCGGATGGTGGCGCGGATGGGGCGATAGATGAGGCCGATGGTATGGACGAGGTCACTCTGGGACAGTTGCACGAGATAGCGGAACCGCTCCCGAAATACCGGCGGGTCCAGCGCCATGTCGAGGTAAAAGAGCGGCTCCCTTGCTTCGGCGCGCACCTCCTCACCGAAACTCTCGCACAGTTCATGATAATCGCGCACGTCGGGCGGAAGGTTTGGGAGCGTGATGAAATCCAGCTCGCTCATACGCTGCAGTTCCAATAGCTGTTTGATACCGCTGTCGTCGATGGCGATATCGCTCTTGATCTGGGGGTAGAACCGCGTCCATGTGTACGCCATCTTATCCAGATATTTTTCGAGCGTCCGCAACCGCGAATTGAACGACCCGTTCGTGTTCATGAAGCTGTCCCAATGCGACCCGTAGAGATCGGCGACCACTTCGGCTTGTTCGTTCTTAAACGGCGGCTCGAACGGCAGTTTCGCTTTATAATTATACTCCTGGGAGATATAGGTCCGTTGCGGTGTCCGGAAGGTGCCCCGATCGGTCTTCACATTCAAGGCGCGCCCGCCGAAACGGTCCACATCCCCTTCCAATCGTATCGATTCGATCCTCATTCACGCCCTCCCGTGAACGCCGCGAGGAAGGACCCGCTCTCGTACCTTCGATCGATCTGTATACTCCGGATATTTTTCGTATACATCTTTCAGTATCCCGTCGTTGCCCAGCTCGTCGAGACCGCGACGCCATGAGGGCAGTTCCTCCCGAAGGGCGGGAGGGAGTGATTCCCAGATGCGCGCTGCCGCCGCCTCGCCCTCCTTCGTGAGGAAGAAGGTCTCCTTTCGCGTCGACATCCGACCCTTCGTCGCCATGAACCCGTCCTCCTCCAATTCGTACCAGCTCTCGACGATATCGAAGCTGTACGGACCGTAATGATAGGAAATGAAATGCGGTGAGAGCGCCATTACATCGAACTCACGGAGCTTCTCTTGAAAAAGGAGGAACACTTCCTTCATGAAGCTGACCGCTCCTCTGATCGGCTCGTCGGTGGCATAGAGGAGGAGGAGACAGAGTTCCCGCGGTCGTAGTATAGGCCCATCGTACTTCTCGAGGAGCGCTTCGATCTCACTGGAGGCCGCTTCGGTGTAGAATACGAGGCCGCAGTTCGGGCAGCCGTACCCCTCGAAATCGCCATAGTGTTCTCCCGATAGTTCCAGCGGGTAGTCGCCCCGTTCGAGATTCGCTTTGCCGCATCGATAACAACGCTTCCCCTTCTTCCGTTTCCATTCCTTCCGTCTCATATAGCGTCTTCTACGATAGGGTTTGTTTTTATATGAGGTTTGTTCCCCCGTTGTTTTCCAGACCGTAATAATGTAATAATGGCACGGCTCCTCGTCGGCTACGACACTGATCGCCTCATAGGTATAGATGTAACCCGGGCCACGGGCGTTTTGCACCCTCGTACCGTTGAGGATCGTCTCTTTGACCTCCGGCACGGTGACATCGTCGTTCTTCATTTCGCATATCGCCTCGAGCCGACGGTTCAATTCACATTCGAACGCTTCAGCCGCGATGAATCGCTTCGTCATGGTCACCTTCACGCTCGATACCGATCCGAACTTGGTTCCAGCTTCATATCCAGATCCAGCCCCCAACATCAACCCGAACTCAAACTCAGACTCAGACGTAAACTCAAATTCGAAAACGGGTCTAGATTCCGATTCCGGGTTGAAACATCGTCTCGTCCGACGGAGAACGCCGATACGATATCGTACTATCGATCCTCCCCCTTCCCGTCGAGCTTGTCGAACGGGATCATATACCCGGTGGCATAGATGTCCTCGTCCAGCGTGAACTTCTCTGCCGGATCGTCGACCCTTCTCAGTGTCGGTGAATCGGTCACCGCATCGGTGACCACATAGAGCCAGTACTTCGTTTCGAACCGCCGTGCTTTCTTCCATTCGTTGGCGGTCAATCGTACTGCACCGGTCGTCGCCCGCCCCTTCACCTCGATATAGCGTACCGCCTCCAACGATCCGTCCTGGGCGTCGAACCGCGTCGAACGGATATCGAACCCGAGGTTTTCTGCCGAGACATCCTCCGGGCACCAGCCATCTTCTTCTTCATACCGCATGGCCATTTCCATCGCCACCGCCTCCACCGCTTCGGAGGAGACCATATGCGTTCCGGCACCCGGCTGAGGCGTGGGTTCGGAGGTGACCACGGCGGCGCCGATGAACGAGGGTGCCGCGATGGTGAGATTCTCTTCCAGCCGGATCTGCTTTTCCAAATCGTCGCGTTTCGTCTCCAGCCGCTCCTTTCGCCTCGTTTCGTTCAGTATCGGCATCTCCATATCCACACCCTCCTCCGCGCGCTGGTGATACTCGAGAAGCCGACCGTCGGATTCCTGGATGAGATACTCGAGCGAGCGGAGTCCGTATTTACGTTTGATCGCCACCTCACGCTCGCGCTCCTTTGCAATGGTATCGCGATACGGAAAGAGGATATGGGTCACGATGTGATCGTCGATGGCATCCTGGTTCTCCAGTAACCGCTCGAGGTCCTCGGGGCATTCCTCGGCAGATTCCGGTTTCAGATCCCAGAGGATGTACGGTTCGACCTGTCTAATCTCCTCGTTTAGGTCCTGATAGAGACAGAAGACACGCTTGCCCGCGATATCGCCCGCGCCGTCCTTCACCGCACCGGAGAAGAACCAGAGCACCCCGTTGTAGGCCCCGGTCTCGTCCGAGAAGAGTGCGTAGAGATCACCGGCGGCGAACTCGTTGAGTATCTTTTCGTTGAGGCCTTCCAAAAGCGGGTGGCCGGGGGCAATATATTCGTACGCTGGATGCTCCTTCGCCTTCTTTTTGTCGAACACCGCCTTCGCATATTTCCGAAAGATCTTCCCATACCGGGTCTTGAAGGTATAATCGTCGTTGATGCGCCTGATCTCGTACGGTACCGCCTCGATCCGAAAATACTTCTCACGCGGCTTCATCCGCCCACCGTAGCGCGCAAAGGCACGGATAAAATAATCCTGCACATATTCCGGCACCAGGCGGTTCTCTTCCGCCTCAAGCCGTCTCTTCGCCAACCCCGAATAATCGATATGGCGGGTGGCCAAGCTCTGTATGATGAAATGCTCCAATGTCTTCTGGACCTGGTTCTCGTCCACACGATCGATACGGTCGTAGATCTCGCTCATATGTTTCTGACCGAAGATCGCATCTTTGAATAGTCCCTCGAAACTGGTCCCTGGGATCACATCGCCGATAATATCAAACACGCGATCTGTTCCGAGGTCGCGCCGGATCGTGTCGATCTTGGTAAATAACCGATCCAATATTTGCCCCTCGCGCGTGTTGCGACTGATCATGTTCCAGATATAGACCTCTTTATCCTGCCCGTAACGATGGATCCGGCCCATACGCTGTTCGAGACGGGTGGGGTTCCACGGTATATCGTAATTGACCATCCATGAACAGAACTGGAGATTGATACCCTCCCCCGCCGCTTCCGTTGCCACCAATATCTGTGTTTCGTTCTTGAACCGATTCTCCGCCTCGATCCGTGCATCCATATCCATATTTCCATGGATCGTATTGACGCAATAACCCCACCCCTCCAGTTTCTCGATGAGGTACGAGAGCGTGTCTCTGAACTCGGTAAAGATCAGGAGTTTCCGCCCTTCCAGATTGTCGAGGACCTCGTCGCGCAATTTCACCAGCTTGCTTTCGATCTCGCGTTCCTTCACTTTCTCCGCTTTCACGATCAGATCGTCGACGATCTCCACCTCGCGTTCCACATCGTCGATATTCTCTGCGATGGTCAGTTGTTCCATCTTCTTCTCGATCTCCGCGCGCTCTTTCTCCTCGAGGTCTTCGATCTCCTCCTCGCTCATATCGATGAGCTCTTGCCCGAACTGATCCTGGCCGATCTTTTCCGGTAGTTCCAACAATTCGTCCAGACGTTCGCGGCGGTTCTTGAGCGATTGGAGGATCGCATTGATACTCGATGTGAGGCGCCGTTGGAGCAGCATCATGGTGAAGGTGATATACCGCTTCTCCTTCGCCTTGTCGTAATATTCCTTGACATAGTTGGTCACGGCGTTATAGAGCTCTTTTTCGGCTTCGGTGAGGGTGAATTCCGCGGTATTGACATGGCGCGGCGTAAAGAGCTTGTTACCGTTGAAGTCTTTGAGATCCTCCTTGAGACGGCGGATGAAGAGCGGGTTCTCACCCGCTCTGATCGATTCTTCCATCAGCTCAGTCTTCGCAAAGAAGCCGGGTCGAAGGAGGTCGAGGAAGAGCCGAAAATTCTCTTCATCACCTTTATGTGGTGTAGCAGTGAGGAACAGCATATGGGTGGTGAGCCCGGAGAGAAGTTCGCCGACCTTATACCGCTGGGTACGATCGATCTTGTCGCCGTAGCGATACGCGGCCATTTTATGGGCCTCGTCTACCACCACCAGATCCCATTGGGTCCCCCGAAGCGTATTGAGAATGTCGTCCTGCTTGAGGAAGTCGACCGTGGCGATGCAGTGATTGTTCTCTTCCCAGACATTCTCCGCCCATGCCG
>CAZSUE010000224.1:0-7457 GCA_964609045.1 uncultured archaeon
TATAGCCGTCGCTGGCGGTGACCTTCAAACGGTAGTTCGTCGTCGCGAGCGTCGAGTTGAAGCTGTCGGGCGTATCGTCGTCGACCTTCCCGATTAACGTCGTGATCGGCACGCCGGTCCATGTCGTACCCTCGTCGTCGGTCCAGCTCGCGGTGTCGAAGTAGCGATGCCGCACGAACTCGGTACGCGTCAAAGTGGTGGTGGTCGCGTCGCGCGCAACGAGGTCAAGGTCCCACTCCTCGTAACGATCGGTGATGATGATCGACTCCACATTCCTCACCCAGAGCGACCCGGCGGAGGTGGTGCTGGAGAACTCGGGGTCGCGCGGGAGCGTGGCGTTGAGATCGGCGTTACTGAACGCGCCGTCCGGCGGGATGACCGCAAGCATCGGGCCGTCCTCCCAGTCCGGAATGGCGGTCCCGTTGAACGATAGCACGAGGACCATATCGCCCTGGATGGTTGCGACCTCACCGGTGGCGTAGACCTGGTAGTACGAGAGGTTCTGATAATAGCCGTCGGCGGCGGTGACGGTCATGATATCGCCCGGTTCCATCCCGCCGATTTGTTCCGCCAGTCTCTCGAGCGCCACACCGCTGTAGGTGCCCGCACTACGCCAGTTCCCGAACCGGTTCTGGAACTGCGACTCACCCGCTATCTCGGGCAGCGACTGGAGTGTTTCAAGCGTGAGGTTCTCGTCCGCACTCTCGCTGTGGAGCGCCAGCGTGATCTCATCGCTCTGATCGCCATCGCCATTACCGTCCCCGTCACCGGTATCCGTATCGCCGGCGGTAAGGAAATAGAGGATCGGGACCGTCACCAGTGCGACGGTGACGACGATCAAAAGCACGATCTTGACAGTGCTCGAAAGCGCGGTTTGAGTTGGGTAGAGATGGTCTCGGCGTCTCATATAGATGCCTCCCTCAATGAACGACGGGGTCGGGTTCTTCCAGGTATCGGCGGTCTCGTGTCGGTACGGTGTCGGCCAACACCACTGGCCGCCGTTATGTTCGATCAAGCATAACGGAGGCGCAGCTATATAAAGATACGCCTCGAGAGCTCGACAACAAAGCAAGCACGCAAGCAAGCAATCACGCAAGAAAAACAAAGCAAGTGCGCTCACCCGCTCATCCGTAACGTTTGACGATGGGCGATCGGATCACCATTGCCTACGAAAAGGTGATCGACCGATGAGGAGCGTGAGAGAGATGGACAGATCGAGAGAGATCTGCGACGGTGCGGCCCATTACATTAGATTATAGAATAGTCCTGGGCAATGGAGAATTATAATTAACAAAACGGGAAAGGCTATCACATGACCGGATATCGTGGACTGGATATCGTATGACCGCTGCCCCGGCATGAACCTGGAAGCGATCGTTCAGAGCGCTTTGATCGGCGAGGTGAGCGTCAGCGCCCACTCCCCGAGCCGCTCCTTTGCACCGCCCGCCTCCTCGTCGATATGATAGAGCACGAAAATATACCCCTCGTCCGCGCCACTCTCGTCCTTGATCACGATGGTGTCGTTGACCGACAGTTGCTGATCGAGGGTGATCGTATAGATAGCCGCCGTGGGGTTGTTCACATTCTCATCCAGCGTCCCGTTGGCCTCGACGCTCCCGTTGTCGGGGTCGCGGATCTCAAAGGAAAAGAGCTGGAGATACTCCGGTCGGGAGATGTCGGTAACGGTGAGCTGGAACTGCTTGCCTTGGCGCGGGCGCTGCTCGCCGGTGGAATCGA
The DNA here is from genome assembly GCA_964609045.1 of uncultured archaeon. Taxonomy (GTDB): domain Archaea; phylum Thermoplasmatota; class Penumbrarchaeia; order CAZSUE01; family CAZSUE01; genus CAZSUE01. The sequence continues at coordinate 1,738 of CAZSUE010000224.1, forward strand.
ACTCGATCTTGATCATATCCGAAACGCGTATGGTCTCGTTGTCGGTGCTCGTCGTGTTCCCGTCGTCCACGGTCAGCGTGATCGTATAGTTGCCACGCGCGGTGTAGGTGTGGTTGACGCGCACACCGATCGCATCCTCCTGGATGCCGTCGCTGGCATCGAAATCCCAACTATAGGTGAGCGGCCCCTCTTCCGGGTCGCTCGAGAAGCCTGCGTCGAACACGATCGGCTCCTCGATAACGAAATCTTGATACGACCCGCCCACAATGCGCATGATCGCTCGTGGCGGCTTGTTCGTCGTGGGACCGCCATCACCATTCCCGTCGCCGTTTTCGTCCACGGCGCCATTGCCGTTCTCGCCACCATCGCGGCCATAGAGACCGTATCCGATGAGCGCGACGAGGACCACCGCCACGACGGCGACGATAATGATAACGCGCCATTGCCGCGGCTCTTCGTCATAATGATCGTCGTGATCGTGATCGTGATCCGGATCCATATCTGTATCGGCCAGATCTGCTTCCACAACCTCGGCCTCGTCGTACTTGTCGTCCATTATCGTCCCTCGAACATCGCGCGTCGGGACGGCCCCTCGGGTCGTCATCACCGTCGAGCCCGTCACTACCATTTAATGTTAATGTTAACGTTAACGATATCGATATCGATGCTGGTATGATACTTTCATCCTTCATAGCGCTGTGCGTTCCTTCGACCGGTACCAAGCGCATCGATCGTCTACCTTGGTTCAATCTGCCTTTTGGCATAAAAAGTTTATTCAGCGTTCAGCGCTGGTCAGCTACTGCAGCGTGCGCCGCGCCCGACTTCAATCGCCCGCGCCATCGTCACTCCCGTTCTTGCGCGAACTCCGTTTCGACGATCGAAACTTCGATCGTGGTTTCGGCATCTTTTTCGGACGAGGCTTCGTGGTCCGTGTGGGTTTCGGGTGCGGGCGGCGTTTGGATTTGGACATTCGTCTTGTTGGACGTTTGGTCCGGCGCTCCTTCGAATGCGGTTTTGAACGGGTGCGGCGGGTGGGCAGCGGTCGTTTCTTCGTGCGCTGCCGCGGTTTCGATCGCGGTTTCGGTTTGGTTTTCGTTTTCGGTCTCGGTCTCTGCTTCGATCGTGACCGGCCACTCGCCCTCGCGCGTTCCGAGCTCGGTTTCGATACGCCTTCGCCTCTTAGCCGTTGTATCGCGCGTACCGTTGCTTTATCCCATTTGATATCAAGTGCTGAATTTTCGTCGATCAGGAGGCTTTTTTTTTTGCCGCCGCTTTCTGAGGCGGATGCTTGATCACACCGCGCGCGCCACAGTGCGCACATTTCACCTTCAACGGGAACGACTCCGCCTCGAGCCGGATCGTCTTTTTGCATTTCGGGCACTTGATCTGTACGATCGAGGGGGCGGTGCTGGAACTCGGAGTTGGCGCTTCGGTCGTGGTGCTGGGTTCAGTGTGCCCCGCTACCTCCGCACCTGCCACCGCCGCTGGCGCGGGTTGGGCCTCGGCCGTTTCGGACGCCGCTCCGGAGGACGCGGTCGGCGCTTCGGCCGCGTCGGAGCCCATTCGCTTGGAGAGGAATTGGAGCTTCGATTTGAGCTGTGAGAAATCGGCCATAACATGGCCACAGCTCTGACATGTGACCGCGGTGGCATCCACCGTCTCGTGGCATTCCGGGCAGACCTTCAACGCTCCCGCCGTTTGGTCCTCCACTTCTGAACCGCCCGTCTTCGCGGTCTGCGGTTCCGCGCGTTTCTCCTGGGTGATGCCGGTCGCCTCCACCCCCTTCTCCATCTTTGTTTCCGTCTCCGCTTCCATCTCCGCTTCCATCTCCACTTCCATCTCCGCCTCCGTCCCCGTTCCTGTTCCTGGCATAGCGCCGAGGTCCTGCATGGATGCCGACGAGGGCGTCATCGAGGGTTTGGGCGGCGTGGAGGGCGTTTCGGGAGCTTCCGTTGCGGTGGGCGAGGATGGCGCAGACGCCGATGATAGCGATGACGGCGACGATGGAGTGGAGGACGGCGGAGGCGATGCGCGCGATGCCACGCCCGTCTCGGTCGCAGCTTCTGCGCGTGACGCTTCGCGCGTTGCCAGTGCGGTATCGCGCGCGGCCAGTTCCTCCTCGCGCCGATCCAATACTTGTTTGCGTTTCTCCAGCGTCTTTCGCATCTCCGCCAGCGCTTCGCGGTCGCGTTTCAGCCGACGTTGCATCTCATGCTGCTCTTCATCGCGCCGATCCAATTTCTCCTTTAGTTCTTCCAGCTCGAACTCACGGTCGAGGAGCGCCATCTCGCGCTCTTCCACCTCTATCTCTTTCTCGGCCAGTTCTTCTTCGCGCGCATTGAGTTCCTCCTCGCGTTGATCGAGTTTCTCCTTGCGCGCGTTCAGTGTCTGTTGTCGTTTCCGGAGTCGACGGTCCATCTCGCGCTGGGCGGTGCGACCGGCCTGTGGCGCTTCCGGCTTTGCTCCCGCTCCTCCACTCGCTGCGGGGCGCGACTGCTGCGGTGCCTCCTTCGGCTCCGGTTCTTGCGCCTGCTCCTCCCGCTCTTCCTCGTCCATATCCTCCATGTGGGTCAAGCTCCGGATCTTGGCGAGGAAATCCATGGATCCGGGCGCATCACTCTTCCCCTCCGCGTTCTTGACGCCCGTTTCGGCGCCTGCGCCGCTCTCTTTCGCGGTCTTTGCATCCGTATCCGTATCCATATCCGCATCTGCATCTGCATCTGCATCTGCATCGGATGCGACGGCTTCGCGTTTATCGAACAGCGACATACTCTTGGTGATCTCTTCGATCTCCACACCGCGCTTGGTCGCTTTCGTCTCCGCCGTTTCCTCCGCCGCGGTGACAAGTTCGGGATCGACATATTTATTGGCGAGCATCCGCGCCAGCTCGTAAAAGACGGTCTCGACATTCAGACCGGTCTTCGCACTGGTGGGATAGTACGCAGAATCGTACTTCTTTGCCACCGTACCGAAATCCTGCAGCGAGTACTGCGCTTTCTCCTCGAGATCGATCTTGTTGAGGAGGAAGATCGACGGGATCTCATCGGTGACATCGTAGATCGATTCGACCCAGAAATTCATATGTTCCTTCGTTTCCACACGCGTCACATCGGCGACGAACAACGCACCCTCGGAACCGCGATAATAGATCGGCTGCACCCGTTGGATGCTCTCGTCGACCTGGCCCAATAGATCCCAGATGGAGAGATTGATACAGACATGGGTTTCCTTCGGCGTCCCAACACCGTACTTGACCGGTATCGTTTTCTTCGATACCTTCGCACCCATGGTCATAATATAATCGTCATCGAACTCATCCAGTACGAACCGGCGAATGAGGCTTGTCTTGCCCACCGCACCATCGCCGAGGAGGCAGATCTTTTTCTTCACATCGATGGTTCTTACCATGGCAACCAGTTCTCGTTTGCACTTTAGATAGAAGGCGAAAAAGTGGCCCGTACGCCGTTACGCTCTCGGCTCATACCCTTTTGCTACTACCGCCGCAACGGCCACGATCGGCACCTGGAGAGTGAGACAATTGAGACCCCGATGCAGCGGAAAGACGAACCTTTTTTCGTGTTATTCGCAGGGAGACCGCCCGAAGGGATCGTTCTTACTTTCCGGTGGGGATCCGAAATTGTCACTCTTTTCGCAGAATCGGCCACGGTTCGTTACGCTCCATGGCACACGCCACAGACAGCGACGGTGTTTCGATAGAGCACCGTGCCATATATTGGCAATACCCCTAAGCACATTTGTTTAGGCCACCACATTTCGTGGTGTTAAGCGGCATGCTCCCCGAACATCGTTGATGGATCGGGTATCGCAGCATGCAAGGACCGGTTCTGCTGAATGGAGATAGAATCGAATGACTCGGGCGATATTTAATTATTTTCGTGAACAAAATGAGAAATTGCCGCGCATAGCCCGATGCTGGTAATTTTGCGCTTCTCAGCGTCCCCCCGTCCGAGCGCGTCGCAGCCAGTGGGGGACGCACTCTCCCGTACGTACGGTCATACGCGGTCATACGATACGATACGATACGATACGATACGATATTGCACGATACTACTATGTAATCCCACACTGCGGCGCTCCCACCTCGCGCTGCTGAAACCGCACCCTCCGCCTCGGCCGGCTACTCCTCGATCTTCGTCCTCGCAACGGTCTCGAAATCCTCTTCCAAGGCGGTATCGAACTCTTGATTGCATTGTGGACATCGCAGTTCGTCCTTGGTCAGCGGATGACCGCAACTGGGGCAGACGAAATCCGCACCCGCCTTTTCATGGGTGCTACTTGCTTGCTGCGCGATCAAGCTACTTAGGTTTGCAATATCGTCGCTCTGGTCCACGAGCATATCCTCCGAGCGGCTCGTTTTCATGAGGTCGAACTCCGGCGAGCCTTTCTCGCCATCGCCCTCTTCTTCGTTCCCCTTTTGTTTGCGCATCTTCATACGTCGACTTGAGATGACGATCTCGATGACGACGAAAAAGGCGAGGAGGACGATGCAGACGATGATGAGGTAGGTGATGATGGTTCCGAACCCGATCCCGTCCTCGCCGTCGTCGCCGGTGTCACTTTCTGGTGTGACGGTGATATTGATCGTGCCGGTACCATAGGAGCGGTCGTGGGAGCGGTTGTCGAAGACCATTGCCACCACGGTGTAGTTCCCCGGATGCGTAAAGGTCCAGTCGACGATGCTTCCCACTTTTTGGCGGTCGTTGGCAGGGTTGCCGTCGTTGTCCGCACCGTCTGTAGAGGCATCGAAATCCCAATATATGGCCCGAATAAAGTCACCGTCGTCCGGGTCGTAGCTCGCCGTGGCGTTGAAGGTCACCGTGCTGTTCGCAACCACCGTTCGGTTCGCTTCGATCCTCACCACCGGCACCCGGTTTTTCCGTTCCACCCGCGGACCCTCCATGCTCGTGGTGACCGTGGTCGCCTCACCGTCGAACGCGCGGAACTGAAAGGTATGGTTCCTCCCCGGCGTGAGCGTGGACCCCGTTCGTTCGAGGATATAGCGCACGCCGCCTCGTATCGCTTCGGGCGTAGGGGTCGTCGTGGGGGTAAGTGCGTACCACTGGGGAGACGCGTTCCCCGTCGTACCGTCGGCGGGTAAAAGTGCGATCTCGATCGTCGCGGGCGGTTGGCCGTTGGCGTCGCGGTAGCGAACGCTGTACGCGAAGCTCGTATTCTCGTACCCTTCTTGCGGGGTAACCCTCGCCTCGTCGAGGAGCGGTGCTGCGTTCTCCAGTTCGCCCACCAGTGAATAGATGCGATGCGGCTCACCCTCGAGCCAGACCGTTCTCGATGTGACATCGTGGCCGCCATGGAGCGCGTCGGAGAGGGCCGCACCGTCATGATCGAGCTCGGACCAGGTCGCGGTGGTCTTCCACCCCTCATCGGTCCAGGTGCGCAGATAGAGGTGGGAACGGTTCACGGGCGGTGTGAACGCGTCGGGATAGCGCACAGAGAGCCGGAGCCAGTCGACATAGCTGGTATAATCGACATAGATCTCGATGAGGCTCATGGGGCCGATACCGATCTGGTGGGGGTCGACCGGCAGCGCCGATACGGTTGGCGCCGCACCGCTTTCCGATCCGAACCGCGCTTCGAGTTCGAGCTGATAATCGCGGACGGTGACCAGCTCGGACTGTTCCGCCGGGGTATAGCGATAGATATCGATACTGTCGCGATAATGGATATTGTCTGCCGTGCGG
>CAZSUE010000225.1:0-7453 GCA_964609045.1 uncultured archaeon
GCTGTACTATGGCTGTACTATGGCTGTACTATGGCTGTACTATGCTTGTACTATGGCTGTACTATGGCTGTACTATGGCTGTACTATGGCTGTACTATGGCTGTACTATGCTTGTACTATGTTTATGTATGTGTGTATGTGTGTGTATATGCGCATGCGCATAGGCGGGCGCCTCTGCCTATTGGGCCAGTGAACGGGTGACGAAGTGGGCCAAAAATATCTCACCACCGTCCGAAACAGGGTGCTTCTCCACCTCCATCGAGAGTACACCGACCCTGCGTTCGATACCGATACCGATACCGCCGTGGCACCGGCGACGATCACACAGAAGGGTATCGCCGCCGCTGTGGGCGTTGTCCGCGGTGCGGTGGCGCGGGAGATGAAGAAGCTCGTCCCCGAAGGGCTCGCCGAAGTGCGCCCCTCACGGGTCGAGGGCGGCAAGCGGAAACAGAACATCTACCGGCTCACCGAGGAGGGTGAGGCACGCGCCCGTGAGCTGGAGGAAGAGGTCCCGCAGGTGGAGATCACACTCCATAGGCTCGACGGCGAAACGGTACACTGCGCCCTCGGCGATGTGAACGCCGAGCTGGGCGCCGATCACGATCATTCGTTGCTCGAGCTCATGGCGGCGGTGACACCCACCAACGAACTGAACGAGGGCGACCTCGCCCGACGCCCACAGCGCGCCGAGCAAAAACGCGGCGAAGAGGCAACTACGCCAAAAGCGCAGCGGACCACGGCGCGCAAGCAACGTACACCGCGCACACGCCTCTTTGTCACGGAGACGCCGGGCAAAGAGATGTACATCCCCGAGGTCGCTCAGTGCTACGGGCGCAGAAAGGAACTGGCCGCACTGCGCCGACACCTCGACGAACCGTCCGTTCGGCTCATCGTACTCTACGGCATGGCGGGCATTGGAAAGACCACAATGGCCAGTACGCTCGTATCAACGGTGGAGGATGCTGATGTCTTTTGGTACCGGTTCGGGGAATGGTGCACACCGCGCCGGGTGGTCTCGCAACTGGCGCGGTTTTTCGGCGATGATGCGCCGCGGACCGCCGCCGCCCTCGAAGCGGGCGCCGAGCCGGATAACGCCGTGCTGCTCGATGCGCTCCTCGCCGATCTCAGCGGGCGGACGATGGTCGCCGTGTTCGACGACCTTCAGCGCCTCGACGACGATTCCGTCGCGTTCTTCCGGGCCTTCTACGAACGGACCGAAGCGGATGCGTACCGGGGATCGACCCTCCTCCTCATCAGCCGGTCGAGGCCGACGATCTACGATCGGCGCGATGTGCTCGTTAAGAACCACGTCGTCGAGATGGAACTGTCAGGGCTGGACCGCGCCTCGAGCAGGAAACTGCTCCCGGGAACGGTCGATGACGAACAGCTCGATAAGATCCATGCGTTGACGCAGGGACATCCGCTCGCGCTGGAGCTGCTTCGGAAAGCGCCAGACCCCAATCTCGATCTCGATCTCGATCGTTTCTCCGATTTTCGCGAATTTCTCGAGGAAGAGGTCTTCGCGGAGCTGAGCGAGGAGGAGCGCACCCTCCTCTCGCTCGCGGCGGTCTATCGCGAGCCGGTCCCGTCGGCCGCATACCTCGACCCGTACGAACTGGATCGTCGGACCATCCTATCGCTCAATAAGCAATCGATGCTCTCGGAAGTACGCCCCGGCCGGTTCGAGAGCCACGATATGCTCCGCGAGTTCGTACTCGAACGGCTCAGCCCCACACGGCTCGAGACGCTCCATCGAAAGGCGGCGGTGTACTATCGCCGCCAGCAAAGTGAGCACGCCGCCGTGGAGCAGCTCTACCATCTTCTCGCCGCCCATGCGTACGAAGAGGGTGCACAACTGGCGCTCAAGATCGGGCCGGAGCTGATCGACCGCGGCAACCCCGCATTCATCGCCCTCCTCGGCGCGTTCGACGATGCAACGCTCACCCCCTCTCGCAAACGGGGCATACTCGTGCTCCAGGGCGACGCCATGGTCCGTGCGGAGCGGTTCGACGAGGCGCTCGCGCTCTATCGACGCCGGCTCTCGCTTACGAAGACCGATAGCTCCGCCGACGATACGGAACGGGCGGAGACCTATGCAAGGATCGGGACCGCGTTCGGGTATAAGGGCGCGTGGTCGGAGACGATCTCGAACCATATCAAGAGTTTGAAACTCTATCAGAAGATGGGCGATACGCGCGGGATGGCGAAGGTCTATAACAATCTCGGGCTGACCTATCGCCGGATGGGGCGCTTCTCCAACGCGCTGACCAATTACGAGCGCAGTCTTGAACTGCTCGAGGAACTGGGCGACGCGAACGCCGCCGCCATGGTCCATATCAATATCGGCAAGATCCATGAACGCGAAGGACGACTGGACGATGCGGCGACACAGTATCGGAAAAGCCGCCAGCTCTCCGAACGGGTGCATTATTCGCTCGGGCTGGCCATGGCGCGGTTACACGAAGCAGATGTCGACCGCAGGAGAGGGGATCATGATTCCGCCATGATCGCGCTCGAGGAGGCGGTGGACGCAGCCGAACGCTGCGGCGACGCGCAGACCGCCGTGACCGCCACCGCGATACTCGGCGACCTCCACGCAACGGCGGGGCGCCATGACATGGCGCTGGATCACTATCGCGACGCGATCGCGCGCACCGAGAACGCGTTGAAACGCTACGAGCGCGCCACACGGTGCATGCAATGGAAATTCTGGCGACGCTCCTCCGCCGGTGAGCGAAGTAGAACTAAAAGTAGAACCAAAAGTAAAAGTAGAACTAAAAGTAGAAGTAGAAGTAGAAGTAGAAAGAGAAATAGACCGGGGCGGGCGGCCAATGAGCTGGAGCTCGCGCTCAAGGAGCGCCAAGCCGAGCTCTATGACAAGATGGCAGATATCTCTCGCGAGCGGGATGAATGGGGGGCCGCGTTGGAGTACCACGAGAAGAGCGCGCAGTTGATCGAGTCCTTTGCGGAAGACGGCGATCGGGCCAAGGCTGCGCTGAACCTCGGGATGGATTGTCGGCACCTTCAGCAGTTCGATGCCGCCCTCGAGCACTATAACCGCGCCCTGATCCTCCTCAAATTTGCGAACCAATACCGTGGGCAGGCCATCGTCTATGCCAATATCGGCCAGCTCTACGAATGTAAGGACGAGATCGGCCGTGCGAAGGATTATTATCGAAAAAGCCTCGCACTCGCCACGCGCGCGAACTACGCCGCCGCCATCGATCATGCGGAATCGAAGCTCGAGACGCTCGCCGCATAGAGTGCCGATCCTCCGATGGAACATAGGCAAAAAGATCGGGATGAAGTTCGATGATGGATTGCGGGTCCACTCGCGCTCCGGACACGGAGCGATCTCGATTATTTATGTAGGTGTCTGCACATTTTTTCTCTCCCATCCTCTCTCCCATCGGCGCCGCAGTCCGCTCACAGGGGCGGGTGGAACCGCGTAACGACGCGACGAAAGCGAGGTGCATAGCATGGCTCGAGCGGTCCAACGATCGATCGCGACAAAGAGGGCAAGAACGAGGACGAGAACAAGGTCGAGGACGACGAGTAGCCGCAATACTCCCCCCTCGCCCATCGGTCCCCCCCTCACCCAACCTCTCACCCTAACTCTCATCCTCACGCTCAGCTTCGTCCTTTTTTTGCTCATCGGCGGTGCAACGCTCCTCGTGCCAGATGTCATCGCCACCGCTGCAGCGGCGGGCCGATCCGATACCGGCGCGCAGGGGCGATCCGGAGAGCCAGTGGCGATCATCGCCGCACCGGCCAACGGGTCGGTCTTCGAGCGCGGCGCCACCGTCACCTTCGACGGACGAGAGTCCTATGCGCCCAACGGCACCATCGAGCACTATCGCTGGACCAGCAGCGATTGCGGCTGCCACTTTACCGGTGCGGTGTTCTCCCACGAATACCTCCAGCAGGGCAACTTCACCATCACGCTCGAGGTGACCGACGACCGCTACCGGAAAGCGTCCACCTCCATCATCATCACCATCGGCGACTGGTCCAACGAAAAGCCCCTGGCGATCATCGCCGCACCGACAGATGGTGCCCTCCTCCGCGTCAATACCACGGTCCGGTTCGACGCCAACGGCTCGTACGATCCCGACGGTGAGATCGTCTTCTATCGCTGGGACCTCGGCGACGGGGCTTGCGACTCGCGCTGCGTTCGCACCGGCGCGTCGATCGACCATCGCTACAGCGCCACCGGCAACTACACCGTCCACCTCGAGGTCACCGACGACGACGGCGCGGGTGATACCGCATGGATCGAACTGACCGTCGTCGATAATGCGACCAACCTCGCGCCGGTGCCACAGATTGCCGCGCCCACGGATGGCGCGGTGATCGCCACCGGGACCGAACTCACGCTCGACAGCACCGGCTCCTACGACCCCGACGGCGTTATTATTGCGTACCGCTGGCACATCTACGGCGGTGCCACGGAACTAACCTATGAGAACGCATCGTGCACGCACCGGTTCGAGAGCGCGGGTTCGTACGCGCTGCAGCTCACGGTGACCGACGATAATAACGCCAGCGCCACCAGCGCCATCACCACCGTCACGGTCACTGCCACGGCCGCGCAGCCGCCGGTGGCGGTCATCGCCGCGCCGGCGGACGGTGCCACGGTGACTCTGGGCGAGCCTGTCGAGTTCGACGCCAACGGCTCCTACGACCCCGACGGCACCATCCGCGACTATACATGGGATCTTGGCGCGGTGGACTGTCGCTGCTTCCGCCACGGCAAACTCGTCTTCTTTCGCTACGATGCCGCCGGCACCTATACGGTGACGCTCCGTGTGATCGATCAAACCGATCTCGTGGACGCAGCGGTGATACGGCTCCATGTGCTCGATATCACGAGCCCAACGAACCAACCGCCGGTGGCACGCCTCTCCGCGCCGGCACCAAATAGCTCGCATCCAGTGGGCACGCTCCTACGGTTCGACGCCGGTGCATCGTACGACCTCGACGGCACCGCCCCCGTCGCGTTCGAATGGCGCCTCGACGGGCGAGCGCTCGCGACCACGGGCCCTATCCTGACGCTCGAAGCCGACGCCGCCATGATCGGTGCGCATACGCTCCAACTCATCGTCGCCGACGAGATCGGCGAGACCGACACCATCATCCGCTCTTTTCACATCGTATCCGCATCGAGCCTCACTCTCGCACCGCATGCGAAAATCGCGCTGGATCGGCCGGTGGCCGCGGTTGATACACCCATACGCTTCGACGCCAGCGGCTCCGTCGATACCAACGCATCCATCGCGCACTATCACTGGTCGCTCGGCGACGGCACCGCAGCCCAAGGCTGCACGGTCACCCACCGCTACGATCATGAGGGGGGGTACGATATCGAGCTGACGGTGGAGAACGAGCTTGGCCAGCGTGCCAATGCCACCGCGACCATCGAGGTCGTCCCGAACGATACGACCCGCGCGGTGATCGCGTCGCCTGCGCCGAACGCCACCTATGCGGTGGGCGCGCCCGTCATCTTCGCCGACGCATCCATCGTCGCGCCGACCACCGCGCAACGCGCCGCGCTGGTCCCACGCTGGTCGTTTTCCCACGGCCGCACCGCCACCGGTTCTGCCGTGCTCCATGCGTTCGATACGCCGGGTAGCTATCGTGTTCGATTAGAGCTGCTTCAGCCGCCGGCCATGGAGCCGGTGGACGAGACCGCGGTGGAAATCCAGGTGGCAACGCGCACCCCAACTTCCCCACGACCGCAACTAGAGGTCACTACCGCCACCAGCGGTGCAGTGGTCCAATTCAACGCCACCACCACCACCATTTCAGAGGACAGTGGAACGTACGCCCCCGTCGTCGCCTATGACTGGTGGTTCGCCGACGGCTCGTTCGCCACCGGCGACGGCGTGACCCATACCTTCACCTCCACGGGCTGCACGCTCGCAACGCTGACCGCGTTCACGCTGGACGGTGGCTGGACGAGCACTGCGTTCCTCGTCGTGACCGAACGCCGCGACGACCACTACCCCTCCGAGCCTTCATCCCGATACAGTACCAGTACCAGTACCAATGACCAGGGACTGGTGACGACGGTGGTTGAGATGCCGCTACGAGCCATCGTCGATCATGCCGGTGAGGGCGTTAAGCTCATCCCCCTCGAACCCGCCACCGCCGGTAACGCGCACCTCCACGACCGTTTTCACCGTTCCAACCATTCCAACCGTTCCCGCGGTGCCGCATTGAGCGTGGATATCCACGCAGCCGATCGCGACGGTACCGCTCCCGATGACGCGGTCTCGTTCATCGCCTTCGTCCTCGGGGTCGAGGCGAGCGCGGGGGACGCTGCTGAGGGAGGGACCATGGTCATGGACCTGGACGGGACGCCGGTCAGCATCCGGCACGGGACGGAGCCGCTCCTCGATCGGGTTGTACGCAAGAGGGTCCAGCCCGGTGAGGCGTGGGTCCTCGACCAACAGAATGGGGGTACCATCGTATTGGTCGCTATTGGTGCCCACACAGACCATACCATCGAAATGTGCTCGTCGACTCGCGGCCGAGACGAGAGCGGTGCCGCGGCATGGGGGATATTTTTCTGGCCTATCATCATCGTCATGGCCTCTCTTGCGACGATCACGACCCTCATCATCATCCTCCGCCGGCGGCGGGGGTAGAGGGACGGTATCGTGTCAAAAGCGAAAGCCTCGACGATCTGTCACAGTTTGATGTCGTGGTCCGAGCTTGTTTTACTATGAAAAACAATTTGGGGGTGGAGCGGCCCATGTCCCGTCGTTCAAGCCGCGCTGTCACTTCGCATTTCAGCGTGCTTCAGCGTGCTTATTGGGGGGCGGCCCATGTCACCAGTCCCTAACCCCCACCCCCCAGTATTCAACTCATACCGATCCAACGCGCTCTAACATTGCGTTGGAGCGGGGTGTGCGTACCGCCTATAGCGCCCCTCTCCAGCGGAGCATGAAGACGATCACGGCAACTATGGCGGTGGGGACGGCGATGACCACGAGGATCAACCATGGGGCTGAGACCGAACCGCTGGAGGCGCTGGAGTCGCCGCCCTCATCTTCATTGTCATTGGCATCGTTGTCATCATCATCGTCATCGTCATCATCATCGTCATCGGTCATGTTCCCGTCACCGTCACCGTCACCACTCGGGCCGCTGTCGTCGGGGTCCTCATCCTCCTCTTGCTCACCCGTCGTCGTCACGGTCCGGTCCGTGCTCCATGTTGGGCCATTTTCGTCTCCGTCGCTCCCGCCCACGCGGAAATGATAGGTGGTCCCCGGTTCGAGCCCATCGATCGTGATGCGATGCGATGTCACAAGCTCCTGCTCTTGTGCCCCCTCGGTGGAGCCGTATGCGGCGGTGGCACCGTACAAGTTGTGCATATAAAATTCCCAGAAACGGAACCTTCCATGGAAGGCTCAAGCAGGGATGAACAACCGAATATCGGACATGGAGA
>CAZSUE010000226.1:0-7415 GCA_964609045.1 uncultured archaeon
GCGGCGCGTTTGAATACCAGGGACAGAAATGCTCCGCCGTGTCGCGGGTCTACGTCCCCGAATCGGTCTGGCCGCTGCTTCGTAACATCCTCACCGATGAACTGCCGCGGGTGCGCTACGGGGTCGTGGAAGAGTTCAGCAACTTCATGGGCGCGCTCATCGACGAGCGTGCGTACAATAGGGTCTGCGAGTATCTCGAGTTCGTGCGCGCGCACCCGGACGAGTACGAGATCGTCTACGGCGGCGCCGCCGATGCGGAGGAGGGTTGGTTCGTCGAACCCACGCTGATCGCGACGAATAACCCGAGGGGCAAGCTCATGCGCGAGGAGATATTCGGGCCGCTTGTCACCGTCTCTATCTACCCCGACACCGCCTTTCTCGAGACGCTGGAGCTGTGCGACGCCACCTCGCCGTACGCGCTCACCGGTGCGATCTTCGCCAAGGACCGCACCGCGATCACATTGGCGGAGCAATTATTACGCTACAGCGCGGGCAATTTCTATATCAACGACAAGCCAACCGGTGCGGTGGTGGCGCGCCAACCGTTCGGCGGCGCACGCCATTCCGGTACCAACGACAAGGCCGGTTCGTGGCTCAACCTCCTTCGATGGGTCAACCCGCGCGTGATCAAGGAATCGACAATCGCACCCAGCGATTGGCGGCGCCCGTATATGTTTTAAACAGGCGCGTCATCCTCACGACGGTACACCATGCCGACAAAACGGCCCATCGTCCACGAGGAGCGCTGCATCGGCTGCGGCCGCTGCGAGAGCGTATGTGCGTGGCACCAGGCTCGATCGACCAACCCGCTTACCGCCGCGATCAGAATCTACGATCATCTCCCCACTCCACGGCTCGAGCCGCGGATTTTCGACGATTGCGACGGTTGTGACCGCTGTGGACACTGTATCGCGCTCTGTCCCACTGGCGCGCTGGCGCACCCCGCGCTCGGGCCAGACGATGTTCCCTCACCCACTGCCTCGAGATCGCCTACCATTTGGGAGGATGCGGCCCAAACGAAGAAGACGAGCGGGCGGATGCTCGCGGTGGACTGCGGGAGCGGCGCGTCCGCGGTCATGGCGCTTTCTAGCGAGCTCATGCGAGAGAACCTCGGCGGGCGGATGCTCGCCGTCCCCGTCTACGAGAAATATGTCGCCAACCGGAGCGCTCAACGCGGCGAACCCGCGCTCGTATGCGCTCCCGGCGCGCTTTGCGGCACCGGCGTCGCTGGCGCAACGCTTACCGCGCTGGCGTTCGTCTCGCCGCGCACCGGCCGGCTCGCCGTCACCACCATCGCAGGCGCGTTCGGCGCGAGCCTAAAATATGCTGACGTTGACGCGCTTTTAATTACGGGCCGCGCCACCGAAGTGTCCTTCCTCACCATCGACGATACGGCCGTCGCGCTCCATTCGGCGGAGGAGCTGTGGGGGAAGGGTGCGCCGGTGGCGGAGCGGCTCGCAGCGGTCTGGTCGGCAAAGCCAGGTAGTTCGTCGGGCAAAGATGATATTGGAACACATCGCGACCCGTACCGTGGTGCGGATTTCGAGGCGCTCGCCATCGGTCCCGCGGGCGAGCGCGAGGTGCGGGCGGCGAGTATCAGCACCGGCCACGGGCGGTTCCACGACGGTGCGAACGGCGGCGCGCTCCTCGGCGCCATGAACCTGAAAAGTATCGTATGTCGGGGGAGCGGCGCGCGACGGGTCGCGGACGCGAAGCGCTACGAGGCGTTGATGGACACACACTGGCGCGCCACAGTTGAGAGTGCGCATCACGCCATCGACGCCGACGAGGAGCGGCGCGAAAGCGGCGAAGAGCTGACCCCCGTCAAGTCGGTGGCATGCCAGACTTGCCCGATACCGTGCATCGAGTATGCATACAGCGAGCGTTACGGTCGGTACCTCTGGGTGCCGCCTGAGGCGGACCGTGCCGCACTGGCGCGGCTCCTTTCGTTCCGCTGCGACGATAATACGCGCGACGATACTGCGTACGCGTTCACGATCTGCGGTGAGCTGGGCCTCGAGCCGCGTGCGGCGGCGCAGACCGTTGCTGCCGTTCGCCGACAGCTCTGTTCCGAAGCTGGGGAAAATGAGCTGCGAACTATTGCAGAGATATTGGGGTGGACCGATGACGGGGTGGAAAGCGGGCGGATGCGCGATGATGCGACCGGGCTTTGCAACGGGCTTCCCGCCGCGGTCTTCACGCTCCTCGAACGGGTCGCGAGAGGTACTGCGCAAGAGGTGCTTCCAACCGATCGCATCGTTCGCTCGAACGACGATCGTGGCAATGATCATGAGACCGTCATCCGCGAATCGCTTGGCATCTGCGAAGTCGCTGCAAGCGGGTTGGATCTCGGGCTCGAAACGCTCGCAGCGTTCTACCGCGCGATCGCGGGCGCGGATGTTACGGTCGAGGATTGGCACGCGTCGGCAGCAAAGAGCCTCGAACGAGAACGGCAACCGCGGCTCGAGCGGGAGAAGGCAGACGGACGATCACGGCAAAAATAGGAATGCAATGCACAGAAAACTGCCAACGGGAAAGGAGAGGCCAGTGCGGGGCGGCGGTACCACGACTGCCACGACTGGTAGCTACGCTCGACAATAACTGATTACTAATTTAAAAAAAAGACGCGAGGAGACGGGCGAGAACAGGGAGAAAAAAAGAAAAGAGGAAAAAAAGAAAAAAAGAGAAAGGAAACAATTCTAACGATTAAAACCCGAATTACGGGAGCTCAGTCTCGTAGAATTGCGTACCTTGGTATTTGAAGACGACCTTGTAGCCGGTGACCCATTCGTCACTACCAACTGGGTCGATCACAACGAGGTCACCAGTGGTGAGTTTCTCATCGTTGTCGTTGTCCTTGATGCTGATATTATGTTTGTCGCCATCGGAGGTATCGATGTGGTAGTAATTATAGATGTCACTACCCGATATGTCCGACACATCACCGAAATTCGCCTTCGCGACCGGTGTGCCAGTATCATCCTGGATCTGGATCTCGAGATTCGAGATCTTGACATCCTGACCGGATGACGCGGCGACCTTCCAGGTGAAGTTATAATTGTCACCCTTCTGGGTGTTGCTAAACTGCCCATTGATCTTGGGCTCGTCGCCGCCTTCGCCTCTGAAACCGATTACCCAGACGTATAATACGCCTGCCAACACCACGGTGATCGCTACCATCAAGATGATAGCGATAACCGGAGATACCGCTTTGTCGTCGTCGTTCTTATACATTCGCATGTTTAGTCCTCCGTGGGCTCACGCCCACGAACGCTTATATGTCGGCTGCTACTATATAACTATTTCTTGGGCCCGCCCATGATTTTGATCGTAAAAACTATAAGATGGTTTCAAAGTTTGCTGCGGCCAGGGACGATCTGCTTTAGTAATTGTAACCCCTCTTCCGCTCTGGATGGACGAAAAGATGGGACGCGGATCGGTCGCGGCGCTGGAAAGCTTTAATTAATGCAACAGGGTTGCGGAGTCGAGGGACGACCATGAGTACATTTCCGTCAGAAGAATGGGTGCAAGAGTTCAAGGCCGAGCTCAATAACAGTGATGCCTACGCCGAGGCAGCGAAAAATTGGGAGGGTGACTTCGTGTTCGTCGTCAACCCCGACGATGGCGATGAGGAGCCGCAGTATCTCTATCTCGACCTCTGGCACGGCGAGTGCCGCGAGGCGGAGATGCTCGACGACCCGTCCAAGCGCTCGCCCGCGTTCACATGGACCGGTAAATACTCCGACTACCTCAAGATCATCGGTGGCGAGCTCGACCCGATCAAAGGGCTGATGCAGGGCAAATTCAAGCTGAAAGGGAACATGGCCACGATCATGCGCAGCGTCAAGGCCGCACAGGAACTCGTGAACTGCCTCAAAGCGGTGCCCACCGACGACCTCTGAACGGTTGGCCATATCTCGAGATCGGAAACGAACGAAATGGAGCTGGATAGATGTGGTGGTTCACATCGCCGAAGATCATCTACGGCGAAGATGCACTGGATAAGCTCGAAGACCTCGACGGCGAACGCGCATTCGTCGTTAGCGACGAGACGATGCAAACGCTCGGCTATCTCGAGCGCGTCACCGGCCATCTCGAGCGTGCGGGGATGGAGACCGCGGCGTTCACCGCTATCGAGCCCGACCCATCACTGGCGAGCATCGAAGCGGGTGCGGCGGCGTGTTGCGAATTCGAGCCGGATGTAATCGTCGGGCTCGGCGGCGGCTCGGCCATGGACGCGGGGAAAGCGATCTGGATACGCTACGAGCGGCCGGATCTCCCGCTCGAATATGTCAACCCGTTCGACCGGCTCGGGCTGCGCGAGAAGGCGCGGTTCGTCACCATCCCGACCACCGCCGGCACCGGCGCGGAGGTGACCTGGGCAACGGTGGTCACCGACCGCGAGGAACAGCGCAAGTTCGCACCCGCGTCGCGCGAACTCGTCGCCGATGTCGCCATCGTCGATCCCAGCGTCACCACCGCGCTCCCGCCGAAGCTCACCGCCGGCACCGGCGTGGACGCGCTCACCCACGCCGTCGAGGCGTACACGAGCACATGGAAGAACGAATTCTCGGACGCGCTGGCACGCTACTGCGTCCCGCTCATCTTCCGCTACCTCCCGCGCGCCGTGGCGGACGGGACCGACGAGGTGGCGCGAACGAAGATGCATATCGCCGCGACCATGGGCGGGCTCGCGTTCGGGAACGCACAGGTCGGCATCGCGCACAGCCTCGGGCACGCGCTCGGCGTCATGCTCCATATCCATCACGGCCTCGCGGTGGGCATGGCGCTGCCCTATGTCATCGAGTTCAACCGCGAGGTGGACGGCGAACGATACGGGAAACTGGTCAGCGAGCTACGCCTCGTGCTCGGCGACGACGCGCCCGCATCGCTGACCACCACCGAAAAGGAAGCGGGTGCGACGCAGCTCAGTGCAGCGGTCCGCGAGCTCCTTTCCATCGTCGAGCTCCCCACCAGCCTCAAAGCGCTCGGTATCGCCAAAGACGATCTCGACGCGAACCTCGACGCCCTCGTCACGCATGCCGCCAACGACAACTGCACGGTGACGGCGTCGCGCGCCCCTACCAACGAAGAGCTGGCGAAGCTGCTGCGAGCGATGTACGATGGCAAGCGGGTCGACTTCTAGCCGTTTTTGGCCAACGGAACGCCCGAAGGAGTATCCGCCTATTATCTATCGCCGATCGATCTAAGCGCGCTGGCTGCTCCGGCCAACATGGAAGTGATGAGCGATGACATTCTATGGATACACGGGACAGGTATTGAACTGCGATCTCTCGTCCGAGACGACTTCAATTACGACACTCGACGAGCGGGTGTTGAGACGCTATATCGGCGGCTCGGGCCTCGCTGCGCGGCTGCTCGCGCCGCGGCTGGACCGCTCGCTGGACCCGTTCGATCCGAACGCGCCGCTCGCTATCGTCACCGGCCCGCTCACCGGCACCCGCGCGCCGAACTGCGGTCGCTATACGATCTGTGCGCGCTCGCCACAGACCGGGCTCTGGGGCGAATCGAATATCGGTGGCTTCTTCGGCCCGGAGCTGAAGTTCGCCGGCTACGACGCGATCCTCATCGAAGGGCGCGCCGAGGCGCCGGTCTATCTCAACATCGAGAACGAGACGGTCACGGTCCGCGATGCCGCACCGTACTGGGCCATGGGCACCTACGAGACGATCGACGCGGTCCAACGCGATACCGGCGAGAAGAAGCTCCGCGTTTCCACCATCGGCCCCGCCGGCGAGAACCGGGTCAAATTCGCCTGTATACGCAACTCCGGTGGCCGTACCGCCGGTCGCACCGGGCTGGGCGCGGTCTGGGGCGCCAAACGGCTCAAAGCCATCGCGGTTTGCGGCGACGGCGACCCCGCCATCGCCGACGAGGAGCGATTCGACGCCGCGGCGAAGGACGCGCGCAGCGTACTCAATGAGAACTTCAACGAACAGATGTTCAGATCGCTCGGCACCGCCGGCTATGTCGATTTCGCGCAGACGCTCGGCGATATGCCGAACCATTATTTCTCCAGCGGTTATTTCGACGGCGCGGCGGACATCTCGGGCTCGGCAATGGCCGAAACGATCCTCGTCGGCCGGCGTGCATGCTATCGTTGCCCCATCGCCTGCGGCCGCGAGATCGAGCTCTCCCACGGCGCACACGATATCGGCAGGACCGAAGGACCGGAATACGAGACCGTGGGCGTGTTCGGCTCGCAGCTCGGGTGCGACGACCTCGAGGCGATATCGTACCTCAATTACCGCTGCAACGATCTCGGGCTCGATACGATCAGCACCGGCGGCGTCATCGGACTCCTCTACTATCTCTATAACGACGACCGCCTCGACGCCGATGAGATCGGGCACGAGCTACGCTGGGGCGATGTCGACGGCGCAGACGCACTGATCGGCGATATCGCCGCAATAGATGGCGTCGGCGAGCTGCTGGCAGAGGGCATCCGCGCCGTCGCCGAACGGTTCGACGCCGAAGATATCGCCGCACATGTCCATGGGCTCGATATCCCGATGCACGATCCGCGCGCGTTCTTCGGGCTCGCGCTCGGGTACATCACCGGCCCACGCGGTGCCTGCCACCTCATGCCGGATGTCTACATGATGGACATGGGGCTCGAGGTGCCCGCGTTCGATGTCCGCTCCTCCGATCGCCACGAGCTCGATGAGAAAGCGCCCAATGTCGCGCGGTTCCAGGATTATCGTACCGTCTATAACGCCATGGTGATGTGCCATTTCGCCAATGTCGGCGCCGAGCGGCTCCTCGAACTGTTCAATGCGGCCACCGGGTTCGCGTTCGATCCTTCAACGCTCCAGACCGTCGGCCGTCGCATCTTCACGCTCAAGCGCATCATCAACCTCGACCTCGGGCTCGACCCGAGGGAGGAGACGCTCCCGCCGCACCTCATGCAGCCGTTGGAGGGGGGGACCGAGGAGCGCGTGCCCGACCTCGACAGACTCAGGAGCGAGTATTATCGCTATCGGCAATGGGACATTGAGAGTGGCTGGCCAAATGAAGCGGTGATCGAGGAACTCGAACTCGATGAATGGGCCAGAAGCCGAGCGAAGGATTGAGAAAAGGAGAAAAGGAGAGGAGAGGGGAGGAAAGGAGCGGGCGGTGGAGGAACGAGAGACGGGGCACGACGAGCCGACCTCAGCAGCCGTGCACCGACCAGCGCCCGAGCCAGCATAGCAGCGACGCGAATAGAAATGCTGAAATAGGCCAACGCACGATCAATAGCCATATTGCGCATCTATCGGTGTCGTGTTGATCAATGGAACAACGAGGTGGCCGCCCATCAATAACCCGCGTCGCGTCCCGACGGCGCAGATCGATCATTGGATCGTTGGCATGCTCCGGTCCCACCCTCTCCAGTGTGGCTCTCACCGCTCGGA
>CAZSUE010000227.1:0-7404 GCA_964609045.1 uncultured archaeon
CGATCGAGGTTACAACGGACGTTTGAAGCTATAGCAAGGGGGGCGGTCGCTACCTGTAAACTCATATAGCGGCGAGGCGTTCCCCCTCACCATGCCAGTCGGTTTTCTCGCGAACGATGCCGTGATCGTGCCCGATCCCGCTGATGCGAGCCGCATCTACAACAAGGGCTATCACGGCATACCCCTTTCCGGCGGTGGTTTGAAGCTGACCCTCCTCGAAGCCGCCTATCTCCTCGATGTGGGACGGTTGGAGATATGCACCGAGGACGCAACACCGCTCGAGCTCCCCGCGCTTATCGCACGGGGTATTGCTCACGAGGAGGGCTTCGAGATCCGGTACCTCGTCTATCGCGATATCCGGGAGCGCGGCTATATCGTAAAGACCGCGTCGCCTCTGGACTTTCGGGTCTTTTCTCGCGGCGAGACACCGAAGCGTAGCCCATCCAAATACTGGCTCGCCGCGCGCTCCGAGCGCGCCACTCTCACACTCGCGTCCCTTTTCGGACTGACGCTGGAGGCCGAATCGCTCCGGAAAAGGCTCTGGCTCGCAATCGTCGACGAGGAAGGCGACCTCACCTTCTACACCGCTCGCCCCTGGCGCCCCGGTCAAGCGCGCAATGGTTCGCCACCGGCACACGCCGAGCCCTGCGCCGACCCTGACGACCAGCTCGCATCGCCCGACGAGGGTCGAGAGAACGAGGAACAACACACCGAAGCAGATGACGACTCACCGGCGCGGTCGTATCTTCTCGAGGACCGGGTCATGGTCTGGGACGCGGACGCTGCCGTCGAGCTCCATCGTCTCGCGTTCTATGGCAAATTCATCGGCGACGCGCTCCAACTCTCGCTCCTCGAAGCTGCTTACCTCCTCGCAGAGGGGCGTATCGTCTGCCAGGAGGTAGGTACCGAACAAAACCTCACCCTGGACACGCTCGTCGCAACCGCATGCGAACACCAGCCCGATCTCCTCCGCAGGCTCTCTCTCTATCGCTATTTGAAGCATCGGGGGTTGATCGTCAAGACCGGGTTCAAATACGGCACCCATTTTCGCGTCTATCATAGCGACCCCGAGTCGCAGCATGCCCAGTGGCTCGTCCATGCCTATCCAGCGGATCATATCTCGTCGTGGCCACAGATCAGCGGTGCGGTCAGGCTCGCTCACGGTGTGCGCAAAGAGATGGTCTTTGCGCTCGTCTCCGATCTCTCCGCCGGCGCCAAACAGTACTGGCCGTCGGAGGAGGTCGTCAGCGAGCGGGTACGATGCTTCACGATCAAGCGGATCAAGCCGTGAGTATCAGCGCGCGGCGAAAGGCGAGTGTTTATTAGTCCGATGCGGCACTTACGATCATCGTGACGCGCCCGCTCTCTCCGATCGCGGCGCACGGCCGCTGAACTCTACATTCTGAACTCTGAACTCTGAACTCTGAACTTTGAATATTGAACATTGAACATTGAACCCGATCAGTATGTGATCCTCATGCAAGAGAACATTGGGACCCCACTCCTCGATCGTCTCACCGCACATTTCGATCTCGACGATGATCTCGTGGATGCCCTCATCGCGGCAGCATTGGATCCGCAGGCGCATGATCGGGACCGCGAATTACTTTCGACGGTCCCATCGGGGGACGAGGACCACACTGCCACGCGGTCGGACGCCGATGCGGCCACCTCCGAAGAAGAGACCGACGACGGCGAGGGACGGGGTGGGATCGTCGACATCCTCCTCACGCAGCTTTTCGATCTCGGTCGGAAGTTCTACCGCTCGATCAAAAATACCATCGAGCATCGGGCGCTGGCGCAC
The DNA here is from genome assembly GCA_964609045.1 of uncultured archaeon. Lineage (GTDB taxonomy): Archaea > Thermoplasmatota > Penumbrarchaeia > CAZSUE01 > CAZSUE01 > CAZSUE01. The sequence goes on from CAZSUE010000227.1 coordinate 1,805, forward strand.
GACCGCGCCATGGACGCGTTCAACACCGCGCACCGCGTACGCCTCGCGCGGGACGAACCGGATGCGCCGAAGGCGCCGTGCATCGACCCCACCCTTAGCCCCGCCGACCTCGATATTGCACTGGTCCACGCGCTCGGACGCGGTGCCCATTTCATCCTCGATCTGACATCGCCGTTCGTTGCCAAGAATTTCACGGAACTGATGTTCAACGATATCTATCGCGATGCGGACCGGACCGAGAAGATCGATGCATCCGAACTCGAGACCGTCGCGTTCAATGTCGCGTTCTATCTCCAGGTCAAGCAGCGCTACGAGAACGATATCGAAGTGCTGGTCGGATCGCACCGTGACCGCTATCGCGAATCCATCCAACGCGGTGTTACCGAGGCGCAAGTGCACCTGCAGGGCATCGCCACGCCGCTTTCGGCCGATGCCATGGACCGAGTCCGCGTCACGCTCCGGAGCAAACTGGCCGGGCTGCGTGAGGCCGCGGCGTATCAGTACGATAACCTCGCCCCGTTCTACCAGCGCATCCTTTTTTCGCCCGAAGCGGTGAACGAGGCGGTGGAGGACCCCGAGAGTTTGACGGACTCGTTCATGGCGCGGGACCTCGACGAGCTGGAGGCGGACTATATCGCCAATGTGAGCGCCGAGCTTCTCGCACATGCCGCGACGATCATCTATATTGGGCTCTGCATCGGGTTCGATTCGAAGAACGCGACTGAGAAGGCGCCGTCAACGAAATAGCATGGGCAGGCTTTGGCCGTGGATCCTCTAGACGCTCTGTTCAGTCGCACTCTCGGGTGGGTCGATACGGCGGTGCGGAGCGGACCCCAAAATAAACTCATATATAGTATTATCCCGCAAAAGCCAAATGTGAGAACGAAACGCACCATCTCGAAGGACCGGAACATTCTCCCTCTTCTCGTCTACCGTCGCGCAGCGTAGCATAGTGTAGAGCGGTTGCTCGAGAAGAGAGAAAGATGAGGAAAAGCCGGGAGAAAAAAAGAAAAGGTGAGATGGTCGACCGGAACGGCGCAAAAAAGAGGTAACCGGCCGACGCATCTTCATATAGTGCACATTCATTTATTTCATCGGGTGGATCTATCGTCTATCGTCTATCGTCTATCGCCTATCGCCGACGCCGACCGCCCTTTTCCTTCTCTTCGCGGTACTCGCGAAGCTCGGTGCGGCGGCGACGGAAGAAGTAGAAGACGACCAGTACCACGGCGATGATCACGATGACGATGATATAGGAGTAGTTGGTCGGCTCCACCTCGACATCGATGGGCACCGGTTCTTCCGGTGGTGCGCCGGTGATATAGTCGATACCGACGGTGATGGTGTGCTTGCCGCCGTCTGCGGACCATTTGATCCCGACCTCGGCCCCGTCCTTCGCCGCGATATCCACCGTCTTGCGACCGATCTCCTTACCGTCGGAGTAGAAGACGACATCGACGCCGTCGGCATCGACCTCCGCCGTGTTGTTCACGGTGGTGTTGATGGTGATCCTGTCGCCCTCTTTCGGATCGTTATCGCTGAACTTCGGCAGTTCCACCGTGAAGCTCGGCGTGATGACGAGGACCTCCTTGGTCTCGGTGGCCCAGTTGCCGCGCGCATCGGTCACATTGAGCGTGATATTGTACGCGAGCTTCTCGTCGGCGTCGATCTTCGACTGGAGGAACGAGCGGGTGAAGGTGTAGTTGTAGGTCGCTTCGTCGCTCCATGCCGAGAACTCGCCGTCGTCGACGCTCCAGCGGTAGTGGGTCACATTGACATTGTCCGTGGCCACCGTACCGTCGAGGACGACCTGTTTCTCCCAGGGGACGCGTAGCTCGCTGAGCTTGCCGTCGATATCGAAATCGGCGTTCGGCTTCGTGATGTCGAGGACGTGGATCGTATAACTATGGGTCGCATAGTTGCCCACCGTATCCGAGACATTGAGCTCCACCTCGTACTCGCCGGGCGTAGCCCAGCTGAAGTTGACCTCGATGCCGGTTTCCACGCGCTCGTCCATCTTCTCGCCGGTGAAGTACCACTTGTAGTTGCTCTCGGGCGTCTCGCCCGCGGCCGACTTTGCGGCGTCCACATAGTCCTCCACCGAACTGGCGTTGAAGATGAGCCAACCGCGTGACTCTGAGGCGTTGATCTTATCGGCGGCGCCAACCGCTTCGTTTACCTCCCACGTATCGATGCCGAGCGTGCGCATGCTCTCGTGGCCCGAGACACTGATCTCGCCGATGATCGGCGCGGCGGTATCAACATAGACATCCACATAGGCATAGGAGACCATATCGCCCGCATCGCGGACCCGGAGCGAGACATTGTAGAGCCCACCGCTGGTCCAGTTGTGGCTGTTCTCCATCCCGTATGCGTCGGCCTCGAACGAGCCGTCATAATCGAAGTCCCACGAATAGTTCAAATCCTCGTTATCGGGCTCGTTCGGGTCGGAGGTGCCGGATGCATCGAGCATGATGTCAACCTCTGCATCGATATAGAGCGGTTCTTCATCGGGCGTTACTTCGAGCACCGCATTGGGCGCTTCGGAGCGCTTGATCGTCACGCTTCCCTCTTCGGTGAACACGATCTCGCGCACATCCTCGCGGGTGACTCCATCGCCCAATCCGGAGGTCGGCACTTCGTACCCCGCCGGAAGCTCCATGGTAATGGTCTCGTGGGCGCGGATATTACCGAGCGAAAGGGAGACGCCCGAGGGGTCGTCGAACGCGTCGTCGATGGCGAGGTCGTACCCCGTGGTGATGGTGAACGGTTCGGTGGCGTTGACCTTTGTGTCGTTCAAACCCGTGATCGCAAGATCGAAGCTGTCCATACTCGTATTGAAGTAGGTATCGTTCAGTTCGAGGAATCCGAGCGTGTCGAAATAGTACGGCCCCTTTTCCTTCATCCATGCCTCGAAATCGAGATACTCGTGAAAGTCGATCTGACCGTTGTATTTGTCAGCCTCCTTACCGAACTGCGGATCGATATCGATCTGGAAGCGCAAATTGGCGTAGCCTTCGAAGGCAAGACCGTGGATCGTGCTCTCCGCGTTCACCGTCCAGACCGTCTCGACCGAGGCGGCGTTCCAACTGGAGAGCTCAACGGCGGTCTCGATGGTCTCCTCATCCGCTGCGGTGAGGGACGCGTTGCGCGAAATATCTTCGCCGTCGAGATCGAGCTCGTACTCGAAGTACGGATGATAACCCTCTGCATCGATGACCAGGGCGAACGCGCGGGTCGATGTGGCAACATCGTCGTCGTATCCTACGACCTCGTAGAACCATTCCGGTGTCCCCTCGAGGAACCAGCCACCGCTCGTTTCGTCGTTCGACGTCGGCACATCGAAAAGATATGTCAGGGGATCCTCGATATATTCGCTTTCACCGTCACCGGGCTCGCGGTCAGTTTTACGGACACGACCGCTCACGGTGAGCGCCGAGGTGTTGAGGGTGATCGTCTCTTCGAGGAGATCGTCCTCGCTCAGATCGATCTTCATCTTTTCCGATCCATACCCATCCTTCTGGATCACGACCCAGAAAGCGTCGTCGAAGGTTGAGAACGAGAACTCGCCTTTGGAGTTCGTTTTCGTCTCGCTCTGGTAATCGTGCTTCCCATAGAGCGACAGTTTCGCGTTGGCGATCTCGTCGCCATCTGCGTCATGGATCGTACCGTTGAAGATGCGATTGAAATCGCGCTTGTCGAGCTTGAGTTCGACTTCCTCGTATTCACCGCGCTTCACTTGGATGATACCGCTATGTCCGTCGCCGATATCGAGGTACCCGTCGGCTTCAGCCCGGACGATATACGAACCCGGCTGTTCGAGGACGAATTTATGCTGCGCATCCTCGACCTCGACCGTTTCCATCCAGTTCGTATGGAGATCTTTGATCGTAATGCTCACTTGGTCACGGATCGGCCCCTCAGTATCTGGTACATTGAGGAGAAAGACTTCGATCTTCGTTCCGGAGTCGGCTCGAGTCTCGGCAGCCTCCCCGAGCGCGCCCCCGTCGGCGAGCCCGATGGGAACGAGTAAAGCAATCGAGAGTAGCAGATTACATAATATGAAGCCGCTCAGCGGTTTCGTATGGTGCCGTCCGTGTGTCATTATTGTATCCTCCATCCATCGCTCCGTACAATTCAATTCCCTTACTGGAGCTCATAGAGTAGCGCAACGCAATGGCGTCGTGCTATTTAAATCTTGCATTATTACCGTTCTGGGCCCGATAATTCGAGCCATGCAACTCGACCGAAACAGGTCCTACTATTTATATTGTTTTCTCTCCACTCCCAATTTCGTGCCATATTTCACCGTGGCTCATGGTAGCGCGAACCGCGGTGATCGACGAGCCATATCCCGTCGCGAACCACCAACCTTTATATAATGTCAGACGCTTGATTATCGCACTTCACGTTCGGTGGCGATATCAGCGCTTCCGCCCCTCTCGCAGCTGTTCGCCCATGCTCGTACCCATTACGCACATCTTCTATCATCCGACCTCCATGGCTGGACGACGCATCCAACGCTGGTGCAACGATCCAACTCTTTCCATGATCTATAGGGTCTAATCGATATTGATGGAACGATGGTTGAAAACGCGAAAGATACCGGCGAACCACATGCACGGTGATACCTATGGTCCTCGATAATCTCGGCAGCTCACTCCGAACCACACTAAAAAAGATCGCGAATGCGGCACATGTCGATTCCAACCTCGTCAAGGAGGTGGTACGCGATATCCAGCGCGCGCTCCTCCAAGCCGACGTCAATGTGAAGATGGTCCTCTCGCTGACGAAAGAGATCGAGCATCGTGCGCTCACGGAGAAACCGCCCGCGGGGACGAGTTCGCGCGAACATGTCGTACGTATCGTCTACGACGAACTCGTGAATATCCTCGGTGAAGGACGCGAGATCACTCTCAAGAATAAAGTGATCATGATGGTGGGGCTGTACGGTCAGGGGAAGACGACGACGTGCGGTAAGCTCGCGCGCTTCTTTCAGCGGAAGGGGCTCCGCCCCGCGCTCGTGGCGGGTGACATTCATCGTCCCGCGGCGTACGATCAGCTCAAGCAGATCGCCGAGCAGGTGAAAACGCCGATCTACGGCGAACCGGGCAGCAACGACGCGGTGGAAGTGGTGGTCAACGGTCTCGAGAAGTTCAAGAACCACGATGTGGTCATCATCGATACCTCCGGTCGCCATGCACTCGAGGAAGAACTGATCGAAGAGATGACCAATATCTTCAAGGCGACGAACCCGGACGAAAAATATCTCGTTATGGACGCCACCGTGGGCCAACAAGCCGGACCGCAGGCGAAGGCGTTCCACGAGGCGGTGGATATCACCGGCGTGATCATCACGAAGCTCGACGGGTCGGCGAAAGGCGGCGGCGCGCTCAGCGCGGTGGCGGAAACACAGGCGCCAGTGGTGTTCATCGGTACCGGCGAGCACATGCAGGATCTGGAACGCTTCGACCCGCCGCGGTTCATCTCACGCCTCCTCGGCATGGGCGATATCCAGACCCTCCTCGAGAAGGCGACGGAAGCGGTGGACGAGGAGACGGCGGAGAAAACGGCGCGCAAGATGCTCACGTAAGAGATTC
>CAZSUE010000228.1:0-7381 GCA_964609045.1 uncultured archaeon
TTCGGTACACGCTCACGCCGAACAGCGCCTATTCCGCCGCAATCCCGCGTGCACTTCTATTGGCCACGGACGACGGAGTGATACTGGCACGCTCGGATCGGCCCATGGTGAGCGTGACGGAGAGCGGCTACCAGCTCGTGCGCGAATACTCTGCCACCACCGTCGCGCTCGGCGGATCGGTGCGCGTGACATTGCGGCTCCGGGCCGACGCCGCGGGCGACGAGCGGTACTATATGGCGCTGGAGGACGAGGTGGCGCCGGGCTGTGTGATCGACGAGAGCTCGGTCCGTGCCAACCTCGACGAGAACATTCTCGCCTACGACCTCGACGGCGAGCGCGTCGCGTTCTTCATCGCCGACGCAACCGCGGTGGACATCTCGTATCGGTTCGTCCCCACCATCCCGACGCAGAGCATCGCGCCCGGTGCGAAGGCGTATCCGATGTATGCGCCTGAATCCTCCGTCTCCAGCACCGCGCAGCTCATCACCGTGGGCGCGGCGGGATCGCTCCTCGCCGACGCAGTCGCCAATGCACAGGACGAAGGCGATAGTGGCGATGGGAGCGGCGTTGGGACCGGCAGTGGCACGGGCGGCGACGGTGATAACGATAACGGCGACGAGACCGGCACCCAGCCCGACCGGCCGCACCCGTACGGACCCACCGGCGGCGACGGCGGTGACGACACGCCGCTGGTGCCGGACGGGCCGCGCCTAACGCCAGAGAGTGAGGGGGGCGATGAAGATGGCACGACTGGCGCGGGCGATGACGCAACCATTGGCGTGGAACTGCTGATCGCACTGGCCACCGCCGTCGTCATCGCGCTGATCATGGTGATGCTGGTGATGCGGCTGCGGATCAAGAACGGTAATGGGGCCAAGAATGGTAACACGCGCAACAAGAAGCACTAATGCGAGGAAATGGAGCGCGACGGCCGGCGATAGATGGTCGACGCGATTGGAGACGATGATCCGATCGGATCGCTCAGCGGATAGGGCGGGCGAGGTCGGAGCGAGGTCAGAGCGCGGTCAGAGCGGCTTGGCCTCGACCTCGATTGCGCGCTGGACTTCGATCGCGTGCTCCTCGGTACCGTGGAGCGCGCGGACAAGCTGCCGGAGGTCTTCGGCGAAGGCGAGGAAGCGCGGGACCGTATATTGTGGCAACCGGAGAATGAGTGTAGGACCCTCGGCAGTATTCACTAATGGCGAGAGGCACGAGATATCGGGATAGGCCTGGCCCATTCCAGGCAGAGCACCTTGTTAATAGATCTTTCGGCGAAAACATAAATAGCACCCCCTCGAAATGGAATGAAGCCTCCTCCTCGAGGTGGGCGAGGCACTGGTCCCGATGCTCGCTCGCGCTCACGAAACTTCGTCCAAGCAAGCGCACCCACTGCAACGCTGCGATCCGGCTCTTCACCGCGGCTCGGGGCGCTGCGTGCAACCCTTTCTTGCGCGCGCTCGGCCCGCTCGTCCCTATTGTTTCTTGTTCCTTTCTTACCCGATATCGACCTATTCAGATATAGTGCTGGCATTTTGGGCATTTTTCGTTGTATTTTTTGGGATCGAACGCTTTGCCGCAGTCTGGGCACTCGATCACGCGCTTGCGCGAGAGGCGTTTCTTCTTATACTCGTATTTATGGCCCGCTTCCGAGGTATAATATTCCGTCATAACGATCACCGCGAGGTCGTCTCCGTTATCGATATCCACATGGCGCTTTTGGCCCCATGACTCGTCGACCGTCAACGCCATGTGCGCATATAGCTTTTTTCAAAGCGCACCCTCGGTCTTCTTCGTCCTCTCCCATCGTGGCCGAGGGGCGGGCGCATCGATCTTGTACGCAAAACTTATAATCTAAAAGTCAATTTCCGTTATTATGCCTGTTCTTAGTATTGAACAGCTGAAGGAGATGCAGCAGATCAAGCTGTTGCGGCCGCTGGACGATCTGAACGGCCTCCTCCAGATCATGGTCTTCCTCCACAAGAACGGTCGCGCCAACATCTCGGATTTCATCCGCGATCTGCGCCTCAACCAGCAACCGGTCTATCGCACCCTGGGCCGGCTCAAGAAGTTGGACCTCGTCACCGTCGAACGCGAATCGAAATCGAAATATTATTATCCGACGGAAGCCGGTGCGGCGCTGGCGGAGAAGATCAATACGATCTACGAGACATTCCGTGAGATCCAATGATCCCTGTGGGAGTGGTGAGCCTTTTGTACTCGTTCGCCGATACCTGCGGGCGGGTGAGTAAGAGTAGATGCCATCGAGCGATCGACCCGGAGCAGCCACGCCGAACGCAGTGGAGCTGACGATCCCGACCCTCGTTCATGTCGACGCATTTCTCGTGGGAGAGGAGGCGCGTGCCTCGGATGTCGTCTTGCGAAGTCGTATCAGAGCGTTGATCGAGCATTTCCTCGCCATGGATGAGAGCCTCCAAATCGCCGAGAACCTGATCAGGTTCCAGAAGGAGGACGAGGAGTGCTATCTCAAATATATCTCCGGCAACGATTATGCGGTCTTCATCACGATGATCAGCGCGATCGACGATAGCTATCGCTCCCAGGACTGGTATGCGGATATCACACGCTACGACCAGCTTTTAAGACCTTTGCGCGACAGGCTTCCGGAGCACCCCATCGCCAACTTTCGCGTCATTACCTGCGGCGGGTTCGAGGATTTCGAGGCATGTCAATTGTTCCTCCGCGATTATTGTCTGAAATACCATAAGCGTATCAACGAGCTCGGGACGATCTATTCGCATTGCCTGATCGCGAAGGACGACCAGGTGAAGAACCCGGCATTCTTGCGCAAGGACTATGTGATCGGGCCGCTGACCGGTGAGGAGCACGAAGCGAAGCAGACCGTTTCCGAGGTGATCGACGATCTCGGTTTCCTCGCCGTGTTCGAGGGCAAATCGGAACGCCTCTATCGCGCCTATCGTTCATTGATCGCGAAAGCGAAACGGCTCGAACGCCTCTCCATCGTCAATATCGAGACGGTGGCGTCGCAGCTGCAATCGACGGTGACGATCCGTGCGCTCGAGTCGTTGCTCCACGATCTCTCTAAACGCTTCTCAGAACTGAGCATCCTCAAAAATGCGCTCACGCACGATAAAGCGTCTGCGCAGGCGAGCTACCAGAACGCGATGACGGTCTATCGGAAATGGAACGAAAAAGCGTTCAAAGGCTTCCCCGAGATCACCCGCTCCGCGCTGCGCGACCTCGAGGTGGTCGTCGGGTCGTATTCCTCGCTCTCGGACCGTATCGAGGAGGTCCGCGCGCGGCTCGACGATGCGCTGAAAATGATCGGTACCTATCTCAATGTGAAACAACAACGCCAGAGCTATACGCTCCAAAAGAGCATGGAAGCAACGGCGAAGCAGCAAAAGGAGATGCTCGAAAATGTCGGCACTATCATGCAGGCGTCGGAGGAGCGGCGGCGGACCGAAGAGGAGAGCCGAAAGACGCTCGAGACGATCATGTACGTCTTCGCCGGGTTCGGGCTCGCCGAGGTCATCGCCAACTTCCTCCTCTTCTACCTCGAGTACCCCGAACGTGGTGCGACGGCATTCAAATGGATGATGATCGATATCCTCATCCCGATCTTTTTCATCGGTGTACTGATATTGATCTATCGCCGCAAATCGCAAAAGATCCGACACGCGCGCAAGATCGGCACCCCGACGAAGACGCACGTCCGTCAACGCCGAGGGGAAGGACCAGCGCAGAGGAAGAGGAAGAGGAAGAGGAGGAAACGGACGACGAAAAGTGACGAGGAGGGCGAGGAGGGCGAGGAGGGCGAGGAAGGCGACGGGGGCGAGGACTGAGCACAACGGCGAGCATATCGTGCGTAGGTTCCGTGCAGTCTGGACGGACACCGGCCGATGTCGGCGTTTCATTCCATCAACCGCCGCTGGCCGCGCAGTTATGCAAGAGCTACAGCTACATAGTTATGGAAAACCAATCGATCATGTGACCGCTTCATCCGATAGTGCGAGCCACCGCCCCGAGCGTATCTACACCACCGTCTGTCACCGCGCGTTTACCAATAATTATTTAACTCCGTGAAAACGCTGTAGAGCGCGTGCCAATGGTGGTTACGATGCATGCCCGATCATCGATCAGAGAGAGTCTTCCCGCTATCGTTCTCGTCAGCATACTCATCGCCCTCCCCGTTCTCACCCTCGCTGCAAGCGCGCAGCGTTCGCCCGCGCAGCTCGAGGGCGACGCAGAACCGCGCTGCCGGCTCCATCGCTCGCTTTGGGCGCTTCTCGGATCACGCGCGCCGGAGACCGATGTGGAGCTCATCGTCCATTACGACGAGGATGTGACCGACGGCGATCTTGCGCGACTCGAGCGTGCGGGGCTCGACCCCGTCGCGGTCTTCGACGCCGTCCCGCTCGTCTATCTCCGCACCCAGCTTGCGCGCGTGCAGGACATCGCCGCCCTCGAGGGCGTCACCTTCATCCAGAACAATACGCGACTGAGCTATCAGATGGAGCTGACCACGCGCGTGGTCAACGCCACCCAGACATGGTACAATAGGATCGAGACGGTGGCGGGCGACGACGGCACCGTCATCGACGGGAGCGGCGTCACCGCCGCAGTGGTGGACTCCGGCATCGACGCGGGGCATCCGGACCTCGACTACGGCGAGAAGACGATCATGAACCTCAAGAGCGATTCGGATCTCGCATGGTACGAGATCGAGAACGCCGACACCTCATCGGGCCATGGCACGCATTGCGCGGGCACGGTGGCGGGCAACGGCGACGCCTCCGGCGGCGCCCGACGCGGCGTGGCGCCCGGTGCCAACCTCATCGGACTCTCCACCGGCGAAGCGGTGGCGATCATCAACGCCTACGGCGCCATGGAATGGGTCTACGAGCATTCGCGTCCTGGTCACAACCCGTACAATATTCGGGTGGTATCGAACTCCTGGGGCGCGGCGGGCGATTTCTACGACCCCGAGGACGCGATCTCGAAGATCACCGAAAAGTTGACCTATGAGAATAATGTGGTGGTCGTGTTTGCCGCGGGCAACGCCGACGGCGACGGGAGCGGCTACGAGGGCGAGGACGGTGAGACATACCCCAACACGAATCCGTATGCGAACATCCCGTCAGCGGTGAGCGTCGCCGCGATCGAGCGCGACGGCACGGGCATCGCCGAGTTCTCCTCGCGCGGGCTGCGCGATGTCAACGAGACCTTCCCCGACATCGGTGCACCGGGGGTCTCCATATGGTCCACGGCGGCGCGTCGGACGCTGATCAGCGTGATGACGAAAGACGACCCGTCCACGATCAACCCGTACTACTTCGCCATCTCCGGCACATCCATGGCCACGCCGCATATCAGCGGCGTCGTCGCGCTCCTCTGGCAGGTCTGCCCGCAGATGCGGACCTCCACCGTCCACGACGATTATTCGGGCACGGACACCGGTTGGTGGTCCGCTCCCAACACCCGCGTGCACGAGGCGGAGCTGATCCTCGAGGCGGCCGGCCAGTACATCCCGCCCGGCGGTGAGAAGGGCGCACCCGAGAACGGCACCATGCACGACGCGTTCGGCCTCCGTACCGATTTTGCACAGGGGCACGGGCTCATCGACACCCAGCGTGCGGTGGGGATCGCACAGACGCTCTCCGAGCTGCGGACCATGGATCGGAACGGCGACGGCGATCCCGATTGGCCAGAGGCCACCGTCCGCGACGCCGTGGCGGTCTACGACGGGAAGTCGGTGCGCCGCAACGGGTACCGCTTTGGCAAGAGCGATACGCTGGTGACCGACTGGAAGGGGGAATGGACGCGGTTCAATAATCAGTCGAACCAGCTCAGCCCCTGGGACACCGACCAGCATCACGGCGTGTTCATCCCCGAGCGCGCCAAGACATTGGATATCGAGCTGAGCTATACGCCGATCGATACCGAGAGCAGGCTGCAGCTCACCAGCCTCGATCTCACCATCGACCTCGACGGCGACGGCACCGACGATTATACCACTTCGGGCGATCCAAGGGAGGGGCGCAGGACCGCCTCGCTCGACCTCACCACCGGTGAATTCGCCAGTGCACGTGGGCGGCGGTGGAAGTTCAACGTCGAAGGCCGCGGCGTCGGGTTCGGCTTTTTCGACCTCGGCATCCTCAACGGGCTGTCCGCCGAGCATTATCCCGAGGTCATGGTGGAGTACGATGTCTCACTGCGGCTGACGCTGGATATGACGAAGACCACGCCGCTGAGCGATGATGTCGCGATCGATCCCGACGACGAGCAGCTCGAAGGCGCCGCCGGTATCGTCGTCGTGCCACAGCACATGGGCGCCGATACCGCGCAATGGTGGTTGGGCGACGCGTCGATGCAGTTCGCGCCGGACCCCGGCGACGGATATGTCCTCCTCACCACGAATGTCTACGATATGACCCGTGTGGAGAAGCCAGCAGCCGTAGCGGACGGGGAAGGCGGCGGCGGATCACTCGTACCGCTCATCGTCACGCTCCTCATCGTTATCGCCGCGGTGATCGTCGCCGCGCTCGTCGACCTCCGCAGACGCCGCAACCGCGACCAGGGCCAATGAAACAGCCCGATAGAAAGAACCCTCGTTTCATTTGTATTGTATTGTATCTATCCAGAGGCTCTATTGGCTCCCTTCGCACTCCACACCCTGTCAACCTTAAACCTTATTTCATCACTTACCGTTCACCCTTCCCCCTTGGTTTGAGAATTTCGTCCTCGTCAAGAATGAACGGCAGGGTACGATCACCGATATGGCACCTTAACCAGCGAAATTTTCATTTCCTATGGCTGAACGCTATTTGCTTTCCTCGCCATTTCACCCTTCCCCCTTCACCATTCCCTTGGTTTGAGAATTTCGTCGTCGTCAAGAATGAACGGCTGGGTACGATCACCGATATGGCACCTTAACCAGCGAAATTTTCATTTCCTATGGCTGAACGCTATTTGCTTTCCTCGCCATTTCACCCTTCCCCCTTCACCATTCCCTTGGTTTGAGAATTTCGTCGTCGTCAAGAATGAACGGCTGGGTACGATCACCGATATGGCACCTTAACTTAACCAGCGAAAGTTTCATTTCCTATGGCTGAACGCTATTTGCTTTCCTCGCCATTTCACCCCTCACCCTTTACCCTTCACTTCACCATTCCCTTTCTGATATCCAGGATGCGCGCCGCTCGAGATGAGCGACCAGAGCCCCGATGCGACGCCCGCGAGCCCCAGTGCGATGACGATCAACTGCACGGTGAGCGACACGCCGTTGTTGGATGCGGAGACGAGTCCGAGAAGGAAGGTCACGGCCCCACCGACGATCAACGCAAATTGGAGCGCGCGCAGCGGTCGGATATCGTACGTGAGCGCGTCGCCCTCGCGCCAG
>CAZSUE010000229.1:0-7339 GCA_964609045.1 uncultured archaeon
CGCGCTTGCCGATGGCGACATCATCCGGCTTTGCATCGACGATCTGGCCGGTGAGGCGCGCGCCTTCGTCCAGCTCGATGATCGCGATGATATAGGGGACGTGCATCTCGAACTGCTTTGGCGCATTATGGACCACCGTCCAGGTGACGATGGTCCCTTCCCCTGTAAGATGCACCGTCTCCATCTTGCCGATGCTGTGGCGATGGCATTTGGTACACATCTCGCGCGGTGGGAAGAAGACCCGCGAGCAGTTGCCACAGCGTCGTCCCTCGAAATTGTAGCGCGCATTCTTCTCTCGCCAGAATCGTGGTACTCCCATTAGATCGCCTCCAGTATGTGGACGACGGCGGTGCCGCCCGTGCCGCCCACATTATGGGCCAGCCCGACGGTCGCGCCGTCCACCTGTCGCTTGTCGCCATCGCCGCGTAGTTGTTGCACGACCTCGACGACTTGCGCCACGCCGGTGGCACCAACGGGATGGCCGCGTGCCTTGAGCCCGCCGGAGGGATTGATCGGGATCGAGCCGCCGATACGTGTCTCGCCGTCGACCGTCGCTGCCGCAGCTTCGCCCTTGTGATAGAACCCCAGATCCTCGATGGCCATGATCTCTGCGATCGTATAGGAATCGTGGACTTCAGCAACATCGATGTCATTGGGGCCATGGCCAGACTGTTCGAACGCACGCTGCGCCGCCACGGCGGTGGCCTCCATGGTCCCGACCTCCGCTCGGTCGTGGAGCGCCATGGTATCCGAGGCCTGGCCGGAGCCGGAGATGACGATGGGCAAATCCGTATATTCCTTCGCAATATCGAGGGAGCAGAGGATCACCGCGGCGGCACCGTCAGATGTGGGCGCGCAATCGAACACGGTCAGTGGCTCCGCCACCCATGGTGCACCGAGCACGCGCTCGACGGTCGTCTCGCGCCGGAATTGCGCGTTGGGGTTCCGCGCGCCGTGGTAGTGGTTCTTGACGGCGACATGCGCGAGGGCTTCGCGCGTGGTGCCGTAGGTAGCCATATGCCACCGTGCCATCATCGCATAAAGCGAATCCATGGTGGCGCCGAAGAATGCTTCCCACTCTTGATCCGCGCCTTCTGCCAGCGTCTCGGTGACCTCGTAGCTGGGGAGGTCCGACATCTTCTCCGCACCGCCGACCACGACGATATCCTCGAGCCCCGACGCCACGGAGAGATAGCCCTGGCGTAAGGCGAGCCCACCGGACGCGTCGGCGGCTTCCACGCGGACCGCCGGGGTGTGCCATTTGGTCAGCCCCACATGCTCAGCGATCAACGGCGCGATATGCTCCTGTTTGACGAAGCTGCCCGACGACATATTGCCGAGATAGAGCGCGTCGACATCCTTGCCGCCGATACCGGCGTCCATGATCGCCTGGAACCCGGCTTGGATGCCGATCTCGCGCAACGATTTGTCCCACATCTCACCAAACGGTGTGATGCCGATGCCCAATACTGCCACCGATCGCATATTATTCACCCTCCATGTGGATCTTGTTACGGAATTTCGAGTAGTGTGCATAGTCGATGTACCGATAATTATTGATGATCTCCTCGACGCTCGGTGCCGCAGCGCGGTCCATCTCATCGATGAGATCGGTCACGGTGATATCGAACGCGTCCGAGCCCGCCCCCGAACCGTACGAGACAATGAAGATGCGATCGCCGGGTTTGGCGATGTCGAGCACGGCGGAGAGCGAGACCGGGACCACGCCCGAATAGGTGTTCCCGATGCGTGGCGAAAGGAGACCGGTCGCGATCTGCTCGGAGCTGAACCCGAGCATGCGTGCGGCGGTTTGCGGGAACTTCCCGTTCGGTTGATGAAAGATCGCATAATCGTAATCCTCGGGCGAAGTGCCCGCCTTCGCCATTAGCTTCTTCGCACCGGCGGAGACATGCTTGAAGTACGCGGGCTTGCCGGTGAAGCGCTCGCCGTGGCTGGGATAACGCATACCTTCGCGTCGCCAGAAATCCGGTGTGTCCGTGGTATACGAACAAGTGTGGTTGATCACCGCGATCAGCTTCTCACGACCGATGACGAAGGCACCGCCACCGGCGGAGGCAGAGTACTCCAACGGATTACAGGGCGCGCCCTGGGCCGTATCCGCACCGATGGCGACCCCGTAACGGATCATGTCCGCGCCGACCAGCCCCATACATGACTGGATCGCCGCCGTGCCCGCCTTACATGCGAACTCGTAATCTGCCGCAGTGAGGTCCGGCGTGGCGTGGATCGCTTCTGCAACAATGGTCGCCGAAGGCTTGACCGCATAGGGATGCGACTCCGAGCCGACATAGATGGCACCGATATCGGCGGGGTCGATGTCGGTCCGCGCCATGGCCGCGCGGGCCGCTTCCACGGAGATCGTCACCACATCTTCGTCGAGACCGGGCACCGATTTGGCGTTCACGCCCAGCCCACGGCTCATGACGGTGCCGTCTTTGCCCCAAACGCATGCGATATCTTCTACCTTTATCCGAAAGCGCGGTACATACGCGCCATAACTTACTATCCCAAGTTCCATTCGATCACCTCATTGGGCTCTATTTCTGTAAAACGATAGAGATCGGAAATTGTACGAGAATAACCTGCGGCTCAACGATCCAACCCCCTGAGCACGGAGAGGAGCGGATCCAGTTCGAGATCGGTCCGCACCAATGAGGTATGCTCCAGCTCGGCAAGACGCTCGGCAACGGTATCGACCCGCTTGGGACGTTGGTAGACGACGATCGCAGGTCGGAGCGGATGCGCGCGAATGGCGATCATCGGCCCACGACCGTAGACCACGCCGGTAAAGATCAATGCGCGCTCGGAGCTCCACCCGTAGATCTTGAAGTAGTCCACCGACGAGAACGAGACGATGGCGCGAAGGCTGTCGATCACCGTGTAGCCGGTAATATGCCGTTGCGGGTTGCCGCTGTGATGGAGCACGGTGCCGTCGATCGCTTCTACGAACCTATCGTGCTCGACATCGGCGCGAAAATCGCGGATCGCGATAATACCCGGATCGGTCCGGTCGCTGGTGCGATAGCGTTTCAAGGTCTCCCCGCCACGCAGCTCATCCATGGCGATGAGCGCGTTGATATAGCGCTGGACGGTCATGACACCGGGTGATCGGCGTCGACCGCTCTCCGTATCGCTAATGAGCGAGGGGGAGAGATCGAGGTGCGATGCAAGATCGGTTTGCGAGATGCCGAACTCCTCGCGCCATTTACGGAGAACGCGGCCGGGATCATCCGACATCGTCACCTCGCCAGCGATCTTCTCAGCGATCTGGGTATCCATCCGCGGTGGGATACCAGCGCCTCTATTTAAACATTTGCCGAACGCTATGTTCGTCGATCGACGAGGGGCGCGCCGACGGGGTCACTCGTCTGCATCTGCTATAGTATGGAATCGAGCGGGGCACACCACCGCACCGTCACACCAGCGCTCCAGCGCTGCGATGAACATATTGGCCGCCTCCATCGCCGGACGATGAAATACAAGCCGGTTCAGGAGCGGTATCCGCATTATTGGTATCTGCACCGGGCGGTACGTAAACGACCGGTACCACCGTATCGGTCGTGGGCCGAATGCGCGTCTCAAAGGCGTCGGCGGTGGCGTAACCAGCGCATATCACGCGGGTCCGATCTGAATCGAGCAATATGAGCATCCCCTCCTCCAGCGACATGGTCCGTTTGGTGACCGGCCGGAACGTTTCATCCGTGGCGCGGGTTACATATAGCGGCGGTGAGAGCCTCCGCGCATCGAAGATAGAACATGGGAACCCGCTTTGCATCGAGATGAGATTACAGCAATCGACGACATTGTTGATACGGGGTAACGATCCGTTGGCTTTCGCTTTCCAGAGCGCTTCACTGCTCGGGCGGCGCTTGGTCGGGTCGACCCCCGTGCGCCAATAAAGCATGCGCATGGCCTCCATATGTGCGCTCGGTCTGGCAGAGGGCGCGTTGAGTGCTCCGAGCGCCTCGTCCAGCTCGGGCGGGGTCGGCGCAACGCGAACGTTGACGTTGACGACGGCGAAAACGAGTCCCAGCGATGAAAAAGAATCTACGAGCGCGGGGTCGAAATGCACATCCGGCCGTTGCTCCATCTTCTCAGGTTCCATCGAGACGCCCCTGTTTCTTAACCACCGTTCGATCGACGACCCCGCCACGACCGAGATCGAGACCGAGATCGACCGTGTCGAAAAACCTACTTGCCCCCCTTTTTTGGTCCCAGCGGATGACCCAGTAGGGTGAACCGTCGCGCCGCGGTGGGACAGACATCGACGCATTTGCCACAGCGGATGCATTCGGGGTCGCGGTCCTCGTTGATCACATCGATCTTCGTCGGGCACGCCCGATTGCATTTGCCACAATTGATACATTGTTGTTCCAACGTCCTCATCGAGATGATGCTGAACTTGTTCATCCCCGCAAAAAGCGCGCCGAGCGGGCAGAGGAACCGGCACCAAAAGAGGCCGACAAAGGTAATGGCCACAAAAAAGAGCGCGGTCAACACGATCTTGATGACAAAGAACTCGTTGGCGGACCAGCCGAGCGGGTCCATTGCCACGGTGGGAATGGTGGCGGTCACCGCCCCGATGGGGTCAAGATCGGTAAAGAGCATAGTGCCGGTGATCAGCGACGAAATAGGGATGAACGCGAGGACGAAATACTTGATATGTTTCAACTGCAGCCGCCGCGCTCGGCCCGACTGATCGGTGCGCCGGAAACGATGGGCAAGATCACCGAAAGAGAGCGAAAGCGCGCGCATGACCTCACTGGCAAGACCGCCAAAGAGCAAGAATAGGCCGAGGATGAAGAGACCGGTGGAATGAGGTAGGACCAGAAAAAGGAACGCCAATATTGCCCCCGCCGCGATCATAGCGTAATTGATCTGCGTACGCCGCGCTCCTACCGCACGACGCGTCAGACCCATCACACCGGCGATGAGCGCGATCGCTCCGATCAGCACAATGAACTCCCAGCCGCGGAACGAAAGCCCCACATCGACGACGAGTACCCCGACAATGACGAAACCGAGGTCGACATAGAGCCGGTCCAACTTCCAGAGGAGCCCGACGAGGCCGAGGTCAAGGAGGACGATGCTTGCAAAACCGAGAAGCGCAGCGAGGAGACCGGGGAGTGGGATAGAATAGAGCCCCGCCCCAATTACCGTCGCTAATAGCGCCGCGCCGACGATGGAGACGATGAGGAGGTAGCTCGTTTTCGACCAGCTCACCCGCCGCCAACGGGTATACACATGCTGCAGATAGCCCACGGGACAGGCCCAGCCACAGAACGCGCGACCGACGATGGCGCCCAGCGCCCCTAGAAACCCCAAAAGGTAGAACCAGAGCGTCAGCGAGGAGAGGAACGCACCACTGCCCAACTGTATCGATGCATGCTCCATGACGCCGAGCGGGCAGGCGGCACAGGCACCCGGTGACGCCCAGCAGAAAAAGTACGGGTAGATGATACCGCTCATCCCTACTCCGAAAAAGCCGAGGAGGGAAACGAGAAAGAACATGAGCTGGGAGGTCTTACGCACACTGGTAATACGCATCGGTCGAGCAAATCGCTCTTAAATTAAAAATATTCCGACGCAGAGATGTCAGATGGCAGATGCCAGAGGGGAAATGCTCGAACGGCACGGTTCGAAATGGGACCATCACAATGGAGAGCGCCGCCAACCAAAAGGAAAAAAGTGAAAAGAGGAAAAAGGAAAAAAAGGAGATGTGAAAAAGGAGAAGGGACGGATCGCACGACCCGCCCGAGTCAGATCATGTGGAGTTAGGTTCACTCATTCTTCTTATTCTTTTTCCGACGCTTCTTCTCCTTTCTCTTTTCTTTGCGTCCACCTCTTCCTCCGCCTTTCTTCTTTGCTGCCGCGGCGCCTACACCTGCTGCAGCGGCGCCACCGATCGCGACACCGGTGACGACCTGGCCTTTACTAACACCACCGCCGCCACCGCCGCTACTGCCGCCGCCGGACGCTTTCGTCCCCGGCTGCGCAGCGGTGGTCTGTTCGCCGCCGCTCGCTGGCGCGCTTGCGGCTGCACCTTCGTTGGGTGCTGCGGCCGCGGATCCACCAGATGCACCACCAGCAGGAGCTGCTGCGGCAGCGCCACCGCCAGCAGGTGTCGCTCCACCATTCGCTTGCGGTTGCTCGCCGGCATCACTCCCACCCGCAGGAGCTGCGGATTGTGCACCGCCAGCATTCGTCGCTCCACCGCCGGCGGGTCCGGCCGATGCTGCAGCACCTCCGGCTGCTGCGCCGCCAGCTGCTGCGCCGCCACCGGGTGAGGGTGACGAGCCGGCTGCGGCAGAACCGCCGCCGGTCGGCTGCGTGCTGTCACCAGCACTACCAGCGCTATCGGCGCTATCGGCTGCTCCACCGGCAGCGGGACCGGATTGGTCTGAGCCGGCTCCGGCTCCAGCTCCGCTTTCACCACCGCCGCCGGCATCTTGACTTGCCGACGAGCCGGCTGCGGCGCCGCCTTCGTCACCAGCGCCCTCGTCCGCTTGCGCCGCCTGGCCTGACTCAGACTCAGACTCAGACTCAGACTCAGACTCAGACTCAGCGCCCGCAGACCCGCTTTCGGCTGGTTTCTCTTCTGACTCGCCGCCTGCAGAACCACTGTCGGCTTGACTACCGTCATCTGCTCCTTTGTCACTGGACTCAGCGGCCGGTTCTTCTTTATCGGCGGCCTTTTCCTCACCGCCACTATCGGAACCAGCAGCGGCGCCTTCGTCACTCGACTGGTCTGATTCTTCGGCGCCCGCTGATTCTTCTTCTTCGGCGGGTTCATCCTCAGCGGCCGGCTTTTCCTCCTCGGCTGCTTCGGATTCCGAATCGCCCGCCTCTCCGCTGTCGTCAGAACCGCCTTTCGGCTCTTCCTCGGCACCGGCAGATTCCTCTTCCGCAGGCGCCTCCTTATCTGCCGCTTTCTCTTCATCCGCTTGAGCTGCGCCGCCTTCTTCCTCAGCAGCTTCATCGCCGCCAGCTTCTCCTTCTTCCTCGGCAGCAGCCTCGTCGCCGCCAGCTTCATCGCCACCGGACTCTTCTTCTGCCGCCGGCTTCTCTTCTTCCTCTGCCGCCGGCTTCTCTTCCTCGGCTGACTCTTCTTCACCGGCTTCGCCACCGGCATCGTCCGATTTCGGCTCTTCGTCAGCTTGTTCTTCTTCAGCCGGTTCTTCCTTATCTGCGGCCTTCTCCTCGGCAGCAGCTTCTTCTTCATCAGCGCCTTCTTCACCGCCGGCTTCCTCGCCGCCACCTTCTTCCTCGGCAGCAGCTTCTTCTTCATCAGCGCCTTCTTCACCGCCGGCTTCCTCGC
>CAZSUE010000230.1:0-7336 GCA_964609045.1 uncultured archaeon
GTCACCGAGGGGCTGGTCGAGTGTGGTCTGGGCGGTGTCGATGCGGAGTATCTCCTCGCAAAACGCCTTCGTGACCGCGTCGTCGTTGAGAATGCCCTCGCCGATGAGCCAGAGCTTGCCGCTGTTCTCGATGAAATCGGTGAGGTTCTCCTGATCACCGGCGGTGAGCGTCTTATAGGTCGTCTCGCCGGTTGCCCATATGATGAGGCTGTAGTTTTGAAGGAGTGAAACATGCGGTCCGTCCCGGTGGGACGGGACGGTGTAAAGCTCGTACTCGTAATTGAGATAGTCCAGCGATTGGGTGATGAACGCGGTGGAATTGATGGGCGATGAGCCGCCATTATTCGAGGAGCTGTTATCGTCGTCGACGACGAGGATGCGATACTGGACATAAAGCTGCGTTTTTGAAAGGAACACGGCGAGCTGGTTGTTCTGTTCGTTCGTCTCGGCGATGAAGTTGTACGGGTCGACGATCACCTCGACGGTATGTGCGCCGACGACATCCGCCACCCATTGCTTGCTGACGAGTACCTCTCCGCCCATCCCCTCGATATAATCGACCCGTTGCGGGTTCTGTTTGCCGTCCGGCGTCTGCGGGACGGGTACGCCGTCGATGAGGAAGAGGACATAGACGCCGGTCTCGTTATCGATGCCGTTATTGCGCACGCGCGCCGTGATCGTGATCTCTTGCTTGTAGTAGACCTGGTGCGGCGCGATCATCTGCTCGGATATGGCGAGGTCGCGCCCGTAGCGCGGCGAGATGTTCCCGAGCCAGAGGAGCGTTTTGAACGCGATGGCCGATTGGGTGGCGAACATATCGATGGTGGAGAACTCGAGCGGCATGAACACGAACTTCTTTTCGCTGCGGTTATGGCTGATGGCGACGCTCTCGTCGTTCTCGTTGGTAAAGAACTCATCGGAGGTGCTGTTGGGTGTGACGAGATCGGTTCCGGTGCTCACCCCGCGCTCGGAGGTATTGAACGCCATCCCCTGGGTCACCTCGTGCGTAGCGTTCCCGAGGATGGGGTCGGGAAGGGGGACATTGGTCTGGATGGCCGCGGGTCCCGTTGCGACCCCGAGCGAGGACTGTGCATAGTTCTGCCCGTCGGCGCTATCGAGGAGCCCTTCGGATATGAGCCAGAGCTTCCCGCCGTTGTCGAGGAACCGATCGAGGTTATCTCGATCGGAGGCGGTAAGGATGTTCGTGGTGGCATAGCCGGTCTGCCAGATCACGATATCGTAATCGATCAATCGTGTGTCGCCGGAATCGAAATCCGGTCCGTCGGCGCCGACGACGGTATGGAGATCGTAATCGAAATCCGATGCCTGGAGCGCGGCCTCCATGTACGAGACGGTATCGTACGGTCCCTGATCGTTGGGCGCATGATCGTCGTCGACGATGAGGATGGTGGGGAGCACGGAGAGGCTGTTGGTGCCGTTATTGTTCGAGGGGTTCGCATCGATCTTGGGCGCGTCGACGGAGACATTGACATTGATGGTATGCGTCCCGCCGGGCGCGGCGGTCCATACGAGCGAGGTGGTGGTCTGGCCCCCGAGCGCGACCTGGATGTTGGTCTGCCCGATAGGGTCGGTCCCGTCGCGGAAATAGACGGTGCCGGAGGCGGCCATCCCGCCGAAGTTGCGCACAATGACGGAGATGGTGACGAGGTCGCCGTGCGAGGGCACCTCGGTGCTGAAGGTGATCTCGTCGTCCATGATGAGGAGGTCGGGATCGGACAGCTCGTCGGAGTACCCGATATGGATCTGCATGGAGGACTGTGCGGGCCGCCCGTCGAGGTCCTCGGCATGGAGCGTGACGGTATGGACGCCGACCGATGCGTTGGTGGGAATGACGGAGCTGAACTTGTAGGTGCCGTCGTCGTCGTCGTCGGTGAAGTTGGCGTGCGCGTCGAGCCCGATGGTGGAGAGATCGGCGTAGATGGAGCTGTTATCGAGGTTATCGTTGAGATCGACGACGCGTGCATAGAGCGTGAAGTCATTGTTTCGCGCCACTGGGTTGGGCTCGCACCATAGCGCGGTGATCTTGGGCGGCTGCTCCTGTACCACTTCGGTATTGAAGGTCGCATCATTCGCGTTGCCTTTGGCGTCAGTGGCGTTGATGGTGAAGGTGTGATAGCCTACGGGTGTGCCGACAGGGAGGGTGAAGGTGCGTTCGAAGCGACCCGCGGTTGCGTTCCAATTCAATTGTCGCGGCGTGGTGAATCCGGTGATGTCGGCGCGTACGAACACGGAATCGTTCTCGAGGTCACCGTCCTGGTCGAAGACATGTGCGTAGACGGTAAATGCTGCGCCCTGGGTGAGGGTGGTGGGCTCGGTGCCGCGGGCGTGGATGATGGGTACGAAATCGCGGATGATCTCGAGTGAGAGGTTGCGCTCGTCGACATTGTCGTCGTCGTCGGTGGCATTGATGAGGACACTGTAGCGGCCCACAGGCGCGGAGATTGGAATGGTGAATGTGGCGTTATAGACGCCGTCGTCGTCGTCGGTCATCTGGGTGGGGCCTGCCGGCAGTGCGGGGATCGTGAAGTATACCGAGTTTGGGAGGAGGTTGTCGTTGGGATCGAACACTTCTGCGAAGAAGGTCACCTCGGTGCCGCGGACCACTGGATTGGGCTCCGCCCATGCGGCGAGTATGGCCGGCGGGTCCTCACCGTTCACATTGACGCTGAAATTCACGTAGCTCTGGTGGTTGGCGTCGTCGGTGGCGTTGATCTGGACGCTGTGCTCGCCGATGGCGACGGGGCTGGGGACGGTGGCGGCGTACTCGTAGCGCTGGCGGACCGCGTTGTAGGTGAGTTGATGCGTTCCGAGCGCGGGATCGATGGCGGTGAGATCGGCATAGATCGACGCGGTATCGAGGTCGCCGTCGAGGTCGCGGACATTGGCGTAGACACGGAACGCCTCCCCTTCGGTGAGGATGGCGGGGTCGAACCCCCACCGCCAGATGTCGGGTGAGTAATCGCGTGTGACGGTGATGTTGAGGGTCGCCTCTACGTCTGGGTTATTGGGGTCGGTGACGGTGAGCGTGGCAACGCTGCGGCCCACCGGCGCGCCGAGCGGGAGGTTGAGCGGCGCGGTTGACCAGCGGTCGCCGTCTCCGTGGCCGGTGGCGCTGAGCGGGGTGGTTGCGGAGAGGCCGAAGAGGGAGAGGTCGACGGTGGCACCGCTGATCGTATCGTCGACATCCTCGATGAGTGCCTGGACGGTGAAGGTCTGCGCCCGCGCCACCGGATTCGGCTCCGCCCATAGCGAAAGGACGGTGGGTGCGTCCTCGCCGTAGATGTCGACGGTGAAGTTCTGGGTGACGGTATTCCCGATGGTGTCGGCGGCGGAGATGGTGTAGTTGTACTCGCCACTGTCGAGGGTGAGGGAGAGCGGGTTCGATTCGAACCGATCGTAATCGGTGTTATAGGTGAGTGTGGTGGACGGTATCCCGAGGGGTGTGGAGCTGAGCGTGACCGACGAATGGTCGAGGTCCTGGTCGATGTCGCGGATGAGGGTATAGAAGATGAGATCGTTATTGCGTATGGGCTGGTCGGGAATGGTGCCCGCCTCGAGAATGATGGGGGTATGTTCGTCGAGGACGGAGATGGTGGTCTCTTTCTCGGCGAGGTTGCCGGTGGCGTCGCGTGCGGAGAAGTTCAGCACTTTGGTACCAGGTGTGGCGGAAGCGGGTGTGGTGATCTGCGAGCTATTGTAGACATTGTTCCCATCGGGATCGGAGAGTGCAACGGTGGCATAGCCTGCGAACGGTGTTTCGAGGGTGACGGTCGAAGGGAGGAGGTCGTCGTCGGGGTCGGTGACATATGCGTAGGCGGTGAACGAGCCGCCGATGGCGATGGGGTCGGGTTCGACCCATGCCGCGACGATGGTGGGTGCGCCCTCGACATTGAGGTGGATGGAAAAATCCCGCTGGGCGGTATTCTCTTGGCGATCGGTGGCGTTGACGGTGAGCGTATAGTTGCCCGCGTTCTTGTTGGTGATGGTATAGTCGGTCTCGAAGTGACCGGAATCGGCGTTGTAGGTCATCTGGATCGAGTCGGGATCGCCGGGCTGGTTGATTGTGGATACATCGAGAAAGACGGAGTTCTGATCGAGGTCTGCATCGAGGTCGCTGACTTGGGCGTATGCGGTGAAGGCGAAGTTCCGCGTGGCGGGGTGCGGGTCGATGCCGGGTGCGTTGATGGTGGGCGCAAAATCGTACCCGACATTGATCGTCTTTTGTCGATGCGCGAGGTTGCCGTAATGGTCGTAGGCGTAGACTTCGAGCGTATGCTCGCCGACGGTATCGGTGGTGGCGGCGGAGGGTGTGGCGGTGAAGAAGCCGTCGTATTCCGGGTCGGAGAGGGTTTGTTTGGCGAAGGCGAGCGTGGGGCTGGTGATGTAGACATTAGAGTAGTTAAGGTCGGCGTTTGGGTCGGTGATATGGGCGGTCAGTTCGAACGATGCGCCGCGCGCCACATGGTCGGGATTGACCCAGATGTCCTTGATCTGTGGCGCGTCGGGGCTGTTGACGACGAGCTCGAAGGTGTACTCGTCGGTATTGCCGTGGGCGTCGGTTGCGTTGACGGTGATGGAATAGGATCCTGCGGCGACGCCGCTGAGCGTCGTTGTGGCGGAGAACCGTGTGGGCTCGGCGCCGCTCGATAATTGGACGGACCCGGCGCCGATGGCGGTGAGATCGGCGAAGATCGAGTTCTCGAGGAGGTTGCCGTCGAGGTCGCGCACGAGCGCGTAGATGGTGACGGTATCATCGATCTCGGCGGGGTTGGCTGTTGCGTCCGCGGTGATGATGTGCGGCGCGATATCGCGCGCCACGGTGAGGTTGGTGGTGCGCCGTGCGATATTGCCGTTTGCGTCGGTGGCGTTGACGGTGATATTGTAGCTGCCGGGTGTGGTGCTGACCGCGATATGGCCCGTGGCCTCGTAGAGGCTGTCCGCGTCGTCGTCGGTCATCTGCACCCGCGTCGCGCCAAGCTCGGTGGAACGGTAGTAGACCGAATCGGTCTCGAGGTTGCCGTTGGGGTCGGAGACATAGGCGTAGACGGTGTAGGTCCCATCGCGTGCGGTGGGGTTGGGCTCGACCCAGAGGTCGACGATCTGCGGCGGATAGCGGCCGTTGACGTTCATGATGACGATCTCGCTATCGCGGTTGTTCTGCGGGTCGACGGCGGTGATATGGATTAGGTGCGCGCCGATGGCTGCGCCCGCGGGGACGGTGCCGGAGTAGGTGAAGTTCGCGCCGGTGGGGCCAGTCATGGCGATGCGCGGTTGTGCGTCGAGATAGAGCGAGCTGACATTGAGGTAGAGGTCGATGTCGGCGAGTGGGCTGTCGTGGTCCCGTACGGACGCGTTGACGGTGAAGGTTGCGCCGCGGTCCACCGGTGTGGGTGAGAGGGCGTAATCGTATATTCGCGGCGCATACGCCGAGGATACGGTGAGCGTCCGCGTCTGCCAGACATGGTTGCCCTCGTGGTCCCATGCGTGGATGGTGATTTCGTGGGTGCCGACCGCGGCGGTGGTTGGTATATTCTCGTGCATGGTGAAGAGCGAGTCGGTATCGTTGTCGTAGAGTCGGTGGGCTGCGCCGAGCCCGATGGCGGTGAGGTCGACGGTGATGGCGCTGCTATCGAGGTTGCCGTCGGTGTCGGTGATATAGGCGGAGAGGTTGAACCGTCCATCGCGGGCGACGGGGTTGGGGTTGATCTGGGTATAGACGATGGTGGGCGCTTGCTGGCTGTTGAGCTGGAGGGTGAGGTTCTGTGCGTCAACGTTATCCTTTTGGTCGGTGGCGTTGACGGTGACGATGTGTGCGCCTGCGAGGGCGGGGTCGGAGATATTGAGTGTGACCTCGAAGCGGTCCTCCGCGGCGTCGTAGAGGAGCTGCTGGCTGGCGGGTGTGACCCCGAGCGCTGAGAGGTCGACATAGACGGAGGAATAATCGAGATCGTGGTCGAGGTCGCGCACTTCGGCATAGAGCGTGAAGCTGCTATTGATGGTGGCGGGATCGGGGCTGATGCCGCGGGTGAGGATATTGGGCGCGAAATCTGCGCTGACCGTGAGTATCGATGCGCGCGTACTCTGTTCGGCGGCGTAGTCCCACGCCTCGACGTACATATTATAACGGCCGGGGAGCGTGGAGACGGGGATGCGTGACTCGTATTTGAAGACGCCCTCGCCCTGATGCTCCATGGTGCGCGGTGTGGTCCCGATGCCCAGTGCGGTGAGGTCGACGGTGACATTATCGGCGTTGAGGTTGGAATTGTTATCGGCGATCTGTGCGAATACCTCGAACGAGCCGTCACGGGCGACGGGGTTGGGATTGGCCCATATGGATACGATCCGGGGTGCGGCCTCTTCGACGATGCGACCTTGGACGACGGTGATGGACGCAGTGGCCTCGGTGGAGAGGTTCGCGTTATCGGTGGCGTTCACCCGCACGAATTTCTTACCCGGGAGCACGGTGGTGGCGGTGTGTGGCCCCTTGCTCTTGTATATGCCGTCCTCGTCGAGGTCGTACATGGGCTCCTCTGTGCCGTAGCCGAGTTCGGAGAGGTCGGCTATTATCTGGCCGTCGAGGAGGGGCGTGGGTTCGCCGTTGGTGGGGAGGTTCCCGTCGCGGTCGAAGATCATGGCGCAGAGCGAGAATCGCGCACCGGTATTATTGACCTGGGTGATCGTCTTCCCGGCGGTATCTTGGAACCATATGAGGCTGATGACCGGCGGTTGCTCGCCCTCGATGCCCTCTTGCAGCTGGATGGTGTTGAGGATCTCACGCGCCTGTGTATCGATGACGGTCATCTCCACATCGGAGAACTGGGTGATCGGGTTGGTGAGATGATCGGAGTTGTTATAGAAATAGGACCATGTCTCGCCCATCTCCCATCGTTTCCCAAAATCGAGCCCCATATTGTCGTCGAGGGTGAGAACATGGGTGGTGCCGTCGACCTCGAGATAGAAATTGATTTCGTCGTCGTCGATATCTTCACCACCGCCGTGGGTGAGGTTGACCCATGCCCCGTTCGATCGGAGGTCGAAGGTGGAGTTGATGTTCAGATGCAGCTTATCGCCGGGGCCCTCCAGTTGCACGATCCATGTGATGATGCCGGCGAAGAGCGCCACGGTGATAAAGAGGGTGAGGATGGTGCCAATGATCTCTGAGACACCACGATCGTTCTGTTGCAGTCGTTTGAACATATCATGTGAGAATAAGCAGTTCATAATTTCACACTCATTTGGGGGGAGCGGTGTGCGGGGAGCGGTGAGCGGGGAGCGGTGAGCGGGGAGCGGTGTGCGGGGAGCGGTGAGCGGGGAG
>CAZSUE010000231.1:0-7320 GCA_964609045.1 uncultured archaeon
TCGCTCGAAGATGCGCTGGGTGTCGTCGGCGTCGCCATCGAGGACGGCAAGGTCACCGCCGGTGGCGGCTCGCCCGCGATCACCGTGGCGCAGGGGCTGCGCGATTATGCCTCCACCATCGGCGGCCGCGAGCAGATGGCCATCGAAGCGTTCGCGAACGCGATGGAGATCGTTCCGCGCACCCTCGCCGGTAATGCGGGGCTGGATCCGATCAACACGCTTATCGAGCTGCGCAAGGCGCATAAGGGCGGCAACATGCACGCCGGGCTCGATGTGTTCACCGGCGAAGTGGTCAATATGCGCGACCATCATGTCATCGAACCGTTGCGGGTCCAGACCCAGGCGGTGCAATCTGCCACCGAGACCGCGATCATGATATTGCGCATCGACGATGTGATCGCCGCAAAGGCGTCCGAAGGCGGTCCCGGCGCAGGCGGTATGCCGCCGGGTGCAGGCGGCATGCCACCTGGCATGGGCGGTATGGGCGGAATGCCACCATACTGATCCACCGCTCGGTGCCGAACCGACCATCACCGACCATCGCATGAAAGTGCGTCGCATCGTATCGTATCGTATCGCCTCGTATCGTATCGCCTTGCTTCGTATCGTATCGCCTTGCTTCGTATCGCATCGTTATGGAGCGATGGCAGCGAGGGCGAGATGTCGGCGGCGTCCGTATTCGAATACGAGCTGGTGGTGCAGAGCAACGCTCCCTGGCCACCGCTCTTTTTATCTTTTTCTCATTTTGATCTGCGAACAGTACTGTTCGCCAACTTTCACAGTTCGCAGTTCCTCGCAACGGGCAAAATTGCTCCGGGATCAAGGTCGTAATCATGGCAGAGAAGGACTATTACAAGACACTGGATGTGAGTAAGAACGCGTCGCAAGATGAGATCAAGCGCTCGTTTCGGCGACTGGCGCGGAAATACCATCCCGATGTGAACCCGGACGATCCCACGGCCGAGGATAAGTTCAAAGAACTGCAGGAAGCCTATGAAGTGCTCGGCGATCCTGCGCGGCGGCGGCATTACGATCAGTTCGGCGTCGCCGATGTCGAAGGGCTCGGTGGGCGGGGCGGATTCTCATCGTTCGGGTTCGAGGATATCTTCAGCGGCGGCGGGTTCGACGATATCTTCTCGGTCTTTACCGGTGGCAGCCGTCGTCAGCGGCGAAATGGGCCGCGCCCAGGAGCGGATATCCGGTACGATCTCGAGATCAGTCTGGAGAGTGCTGCGTTCGGGGTCGATACCGAGATCGAAGTGCCCATGCCGAAGGTCTGCGAGACCTGTAACGGAACGGGGTCGCGGCCCGGCACGAGCCCGGAGGACTGCCCGCATTGTCAAGGGACCGGTGAGATTAGGTCGACGCGCCGTACCATGTTCGGCCAGTTCACCAGCATCACCCCCTGTCGCGATTGTAACGGCACCGGCGAGGTGAATTTTTCGCCGTGTAAGGATTGCGGCGGAAAAGGAAAGACTCGGGTGTCCCAGACGATCTCGATCTCGATCCCTTCCGGTGTGGATACCGGCTCCCGGCTGCGTATCCGAGGTCAGGGTGCGCCCGGCGAACGCGGCGGGCCACCGGGTGATCTGTATGTGGTGATCCATGTGGAGCCGCATGAGGATTTCGAGCGTGTGGGCGACGACCTCGTCGTCACGGTGCCGGTAGGGATGGCCCAAGCAGCGCTGGGGACGACCGTCGAGGTGCCGACCCTCAAAGAGAGCATGCGGTTCGAGGTGCCGCCCGGGACGCAATCCCGAACGACCTTTAAACAACGCAACAAAGGCATCCCCCATCTTCGCGGTCACGGTCGCGGCGACCTCGATATCGTCGTGGATGTCGAGGTGCCCGAGACGCTGGACGAACGGGGTGAAGAGCTGTTGCGCGAATACGCCGCGCACACGGGCGAGCGTGTGAACGACCCGACGGGCGGTTTTCTCAAGCGCAAGAAACGGAAGCGCTCTCGGTCGAGATCGAGATCGAAATCGCGGCGGAAACGGAAGAAGGATAAGTAAAGATGGTAAAGTGTGATGTGTGATGTGTGATGTGTGATGTGTGATGTGTGATGAAATTGGTCGGCAACCGGTGATGAAGCCGCCTCACATATTCTAATATTTGGCTTTTCTGGGCAAAAGCTAAATAGTGGTCTGCTCAGGTGTTCGTTATTGGTCGCCCTAAATTACGGCGCGACTTCGCTTTTATTTTATTCAAAGCCGATCTCTAATGATCTCACTTTTTTTGTTTAGATCGGGACGCTATCGACATGCAGCGGTATTGCTGCTCAACTACGCTGCGATGGTCTCCGTCGTCCGAAGAGGAGAGTATTACGAATAAGCATGAAAGAGAAAAAGAAAGAGATGGACGGGTCGTCGCAAACCGACACCCACCATTTCTATCGTTGTTGGTTTGCTACATCACCGCCATGAAAAGACGAGAGGTTGCTGGCCCCCCTCATGAACGGCGTGCCACTTTCAGCTTGCACCCACGATATGCTTGGTGCTCGCCTTATCGGCGTCCTTCGATCGCACCGTCTTGACATACTCGGACGGGCGGTTGAAGAAGAACTCGTCGAGGAACGCCGCCCATGCGGGCGCAAAATGGACGATCACGAAGGGCAGCATGAAGATCAGCGACGGGATCTCGTTCCAGCGCGGCTTCTCACCGGCTTGGATATCGAGCAGCCAGGAGGTAGCAGCCACGGAGATCGGGGTCAACATGAATGTGATGTAGAACGGCAGCATATAGGAATAAGGGAACAGCGCGGTCTGGTACCCGATGGAAACGAATACGAGGAGCGGGAGCCACAGTGTGGTGAGGAGGGGAAGGAGCGTAAAGGAAAGCCCGAAGAACATATCCACCTTGGTCTTGAGCGGGACCCGCTTCATCTTCGGGATCTGCGGTATGTACCGGCGTGCGACCTGCATCCAGCCACGGGTCCACCGTTTGCGCTGGTGCCACCAACCCATCAATGTGGGCGGGTTCTCTTCCCATGTCTCCACCGTTGGATCCGCCACGATCTTGTAGCCTGCCTTATGGATCCTCACCGAGTACTCGATATCCTCGGTCATGATCTCCTCGTCGAAGTAGCCGATATCCTCGAAGATGCGCTTACGAAGGAACGCCTGGCCACCGCCGAAGATCGAGAAACCGCCCATGGTGTACCAGGAATAGATCGAGGTCCGTTCCTGCATGTCGCGCTCCACGCCGGAGAGCTTGGCGATGATGCTCTCGCTCTTGTTCAGCCCGCGGCATCGGCCCTTCACACAGGCGACCTTTGGGTCCTGGAAATGCGCCACTGCGCGCTTGACCGCATCGGGCGACGGCGAATGATCGGCGTCGACGCTGAAGACGATCTCGCCGCGGGCGCGGCGGATGCCATAGTTCGCCGCCGCCGCCTTCCCACCGTGTTGTGCGGTGCGCTTCACCGGCCTGATGCGCGGATCGCGCCGTGCATATTTCCGAATGATCTCCTCGGTGCGGTCGGTGCATTTCGATTCATACACATACAGATACTCGATCTTGTGCCGGGGGTAATCGACCTTCAACATATCTTGTATCGTGCGATCGAGCACCCGTTCCTCGTTATATGCGGGCACGATCACCGATACCATGGGATATCGTTTCGGTTGTGCGGGTTCGGGCACTTTCTTCGACCCATAATAGATCGAGATGAGGAACTTCAGTGACATGAGGAGAATCGTCACCGTTACAAATGTGTCGACGATCTTGAGATAGGGTGGATAAAATACACCGGCAAATACACATAAATAGAGGATCCCAATAATAAAGAGGGTGTAAACGAGACCCATCTTGAGATTCACCGATCTGCCCAGGCTAACTTTCACTCTATCACATCCGCTTGGCTGATTATTGAGAATAACAAAAATGCACCTATATAAGATTTACTGGGGGGTACTCATCGTTCAGCGCGTTGCTGGGCAAATAGGCACACACAAGAATGGAAGTCCATGCCAAATGTTTGAATCGGACCGATCGGCACGATAGATGGGGGGTGTGATCTTTCTATCGTTACCCACCGACACGCATCGACAAGAGACCATCAAAACGGCAACCCCTGGAAACACCTGCGGTGATTTCCGTGGTGCGTTGTTGCAAACAGTGTAACCTAACCTTTCGACCCCTCGCGAAAGTATGACACAATGTCATGGTCGAAATTGTTACACTATGCGGTTGGAATTCGGGTGGGGTGTGTTCTAATAGGTAAGAATCTTATCGTGAAATGACACGATGGATGGCGATCGTTATGAGAAACCGCACATCGGCACCTCCTGAAACGGAAGAGACCCCCGTCCTTCCGGGTTGCGAAAGCTTCCGTCTTCCGCCTATGAGCGACGCACCGTTCGGCGGGAGCGTTGCTGCGTTACTCATCCACGGATTCACCGGCACACCGATGGAGATGCGTGGGTTGGGCGAATACCTCGCCCAGCGCGGTATCGCAGCCCACTGCCCGCGCCTGCCCGGTCACGGCACGCGCGTGGAGGCGATGCGGCACAGAGGATGGGAGGATTGGTCGGGAGCGGTCGAGGACGCCTATCATCGACTCCGAGAGTGCTACGACCGCGTCGGTGTCGCCGGGCTCTCCATGGGCGCGCTCCTCACGCTCCATCTCGCCGAGCAGTATCCGGTGGATGCCGCGGTGGCCATGGCGCCGCCCATGGGGCTACGCTGGGGCGCGAGGCTCGGTCTCGCGCTCCTCGGACCGTTTTTACGGTACTGGCCGAAGAGCGACCCGAAGGGCGTGGACCACGGCGCGTTGATGGCCAACGAGGTCTACGACCGCTTCCCGCTCGGATGCGTCCGTAGCCTCAATAATGCGATAAGGCATGTTCGCGATAAGCTTTCCACCATCAGCGCGCCGTTGCTCGTCATCGAGGCGAAGCTCGATACGGTCATCCCCCGCCACTCATGTCAGTATGTCTACGAGCATGTGGGCAGCGAGGTGCGGCAGTACAAACTCATCGAGCGGTCGGGGCACGCGCTGACCGTGGATGCTTCGCACCGGGTCGTGTACGAATGCGTCTACCAGCACATGAAAACTCATCTTGGCTCCGGAACGGGTGCAGAGAGGATAATTTGATGCATTTTGCGCGGCGTCTACAGAAATTTTTATCAATGAGCGATATTATTGCATAGGCGGTGATCTGAACATGGCGAGTCCACCACATCCCGATCAAAACGCTCCTGGAGATTATCCACCACCGTCACAGAACGCCGGTGCGGGAGCCTACCCGCCGCCACCCGGTGGTAATGCCCCCCCGCAAGGGCAAGAGCAAATGCAAGATCAAATGCAAGGTCAACCTCAACAACAACAACCCCAACAGCCACAACCGGGTCAAGGTGGCGCATATCCACCTCAGGGCCAAGGCGGTGGCGCATATCCACCACCGCCCGGTGGAGGTGCACCACCGCAAGAGGGTATGGCGGGCATGGGCGAAGATGGCGCGGCGGCGCCTGCTGCCGCCGGCGTCTATCCGCCGCCACCGCCGAGCAAGAAATCGGGTAACGCACTGGAGAATTTGTTCCTGACCCTCGCGGAGGTCGGTGGCGGGGTCCTCACCATCCTCCTCACGCTCATCGGTGCGATCCTGTGGGGTGTCGGCCATTTCCTCCTGGCAGGGCAAAACCTCACCATCGGTGGTCAGTCGCTTATGGGGATAGGCGTGATCCTCACATTCTTCGGTCTCATCCTGTTCTTGTGCCTCATCCTCGATCAGGCACGCCGCTCGAAATAATCGGCCAGTTACCGATAGGCGGCAGCAACTGTTGCGTTCGTAAGGGGCGTCCAATCCAACGGGTTTTGCCCCTTCTCCCTTTTTTCCTTTCGATTTTTGAACCTTGCTTGCTAATCGCTACTCGCCGCTTGCGTCTCGCAGTTCACTTCGTCGTTTGGTTTTTTTGCTCGTGATCCTATTTCGTTTTTTCCAAAGTATCGGACTTTGCGAGTGCGCGGAGCCGTTCCACACCCTCGATCTCCTCGATGATCTTGACGATCTGGCGCGGAACGAGGTCCTGCCAGGATTGGTTGGCGATGATCCTGCGCCGAATCTCCGTCCCCGAGACATATTCGCGATCGTAGAGCTCCATCTCCTCTACCTCATATCCCGCCTCGATAAAGAGCCGACGCACTAATGGGTTGTTGGAATAGACGACATCGATGGGCGGGATGAGGTTCATGACATGTGCGACCCAGATGCCGTACCGGTTCACATCTGGGATCGGGACGGGGTGCGCGTTCTCGATCCCGCGCTGGGTCAGCGCACTTTGGACCATGAGGAACCGTTCGCCACCGGTGAAGGGGTCGTCGAGCGTATGGCTCACCTGCGCGGAGCCGATGCCGATGATGAGCTCTTCCGCCTCCTCGGCGATGCTCTCGATTGCTTGGAGATGCCCGGTATGGGGTGGCTGGAACCGTCCGATCATAAATGCGCGCATCTGCTCCCTCAGCAATTGCAACGTCGGACTCCCATAAAAATGTGCGGTATCCTCGCGGTCCGCAGTATGGAAGACCGGAGAAAGGAACGCGAGCGGGCGCGAGCGTCGCGAGTGCGGTGTGGTGTGGTCCCACTCACTCAGTCTTCTTCGTTCGTTATCGCATGCAGTGCGTTTTCCAGTCGCACCAAACCGCGATCGAATGTCTCCTTATCGAGGTTCCCAAAGGCGAACCTGAGCGCGCATTCTCCCGCTCCAAGACCAAATACTTCCCCCGGGAGCACGAAGAGGCCGTGTTCCCGCGCAAGCACCCGGTGCAGCTCGGTCCCGGACATATCGGGTTGCGGGAACCGTGGCATGAGATAGAACGCGCCCTCGCCACCGGCCAGCGTCGCAAAGCGAAGAAGGAGTGCACGGAGCCGGTCGCGATAGCGGGCGAGCTGTGGAAGGTACCGTTGCGTGTGTGTCGGAGAGGTGCGCAGCGCGGCGAGTGCGAGGCGCTGGCCAGCCGTATTGGCGGCGATCACCACTGTATCTTGCACGGCGATAAGGTCGTCGAAGAGCGCGGGTGGTGCCACCATATATCCGATACGCCACCCTGCCATCCCGTAATTCTTGGACATGGAGAAGAGCGAGATCGTATGATCCAGTGCATCGTCCAATAGCGCGGGCGAGCAGTGCGGGTGCCGTTCTTGGTCGTATATAAAATACTCGTAGGTCTCGTCGCTAATATGCCAGCATCCCGCTGCAGCGCACTGTTCGTTGACGGCGCGCAGCACCTCCTCGGGATAGACCGCACCGGTCGGGTTGTTCGGCGAGACCGTCACCACCGCCTTGAGCCGCGGCGTGGTCGCTATCGTTCGCTCGAGC
>CAZSUE010000232.1:0-7304 GCA_964609045.1 uncultured archaeon
GGATGAGAGAGAGTATAACATACCATATTATATCATATCGTATCATGTAAGTATGCAGGAGGCTACGGCTCACCTTTCGCACCCCCTACTCATTTTCTTCAACCATTTTTTTAGCGCTGCCAAACCCCTTCATAGATACCCTCCCAAAACCCAGAGAGTACCAGGACAGGCCGTTGCTCATCGGACAATGGCATGGGTACGGAACCGGTACTCATCCGTAGAGCGTTCAGACAGTACCATGATCGGTGTCAGGACCGAACGGAGCGCATAGCTCGTGGGTCGCGTTGTCTTCTGTCGGTTCAGCCCTTCGATCGGCTCAGCGTCGGGGACCGACAACGCATCCCGAACACGACGCTCCCCAAGCACATACACCCAAGCTGCCAATAGCAGAACATAACCCAACGCAGCGATACGCTCGGGCCTCTTGAGACAGAACGCGCCCAACCAAGCGGGATGCTTGATGAACCGAAAGATACGCTCAACCTTGCCTTGGCCCTCGTAGCGTTCCAAGATTTGGCTGCGACTCCGTACTCGGTCAGCCACAAAGGTTTTAATTTTTGTACCCGATATAAGGGCTTGATGCACGGTATACTCATCGTTTATCATTTGCGGCCTCCTCACGACCCGAATAGGGCCAGTGCCTTCGCGAAGAAGCTCTACGGTCAGAAGACAAGTAGTCACAAAGGTCGGTACACCTACCGCCGGAAAGGCCTTCTCGACGATATTCCGTCGATCCGGTTGATCCGTGGCGTCCTCATCGTCCGTCCCGAGGACCAAGCCACAATTGTGTCGTTCTTAGAGCGCTTCGATGCGGAGGTATTCCTCCGAGAGATTGTGCTGACAAAAGAAGATATGAAGGAACTTCAGTTGGAGGATTAATCGCTTGGGTCGCTAATCGCTCTGGCTTTCATTCACCCGGCAGAAAATGATTCATTTTATATTGCATGGGTGCGAAATGTGAGCCATGGTCTAAGAGAAAGCAACCGCTGCTTCAGGTGCGCCTCGTTGTTGAAACCCCTCCCGTCATGCTATGAATGTTGTATAAGAGAATAAAAGAGCGGATGAGCGGAAAGTATTTAGAGTATCCGAATTGTCTTTTCGTACCGATCTCAGAGGTGTGATAACTTATGTTTCAGCCTGTTCCGATCAAACTCCATTGCGACGATCTACTGGATTGTATTTTGAATCTCAACCCACTCGAGATACTCGTGTACAAGATCTTGACCAACGACGGGCCGTTAAAGACCCAGGAGATCGCGGAGCTAATCCAGCGGGATAGGAGTACTGCCTACAGATGTCTCCGTCACCTGATCTCGTGTGGTGTATGTTATAAAAAAAAGGAGAACCTACCGGAGGGCGGGTATATCCACATCTATGATGTTTTACCGCCGGACGAAGTCCGAGAGAAACTGCGCTGTTGTGTGATCGACTGGGCAAAGCGCATGGAAGAGGCCGTTGAGCGCTTCCCGCGCGAGGATTGGCTCGAGCGCACCTCGTTGTGAAAAAGGACTTCGTTCCCATCGACCGGCACCGCCTCAGCAGCAATGTTGAGGGGGGTTCTTCCCGCATCCGGTTGTGCGGCGCATGGGCACAACCATAAACTATAAATCCCGGCCGGACTATTCCCCCGCTGGATTACTATATCTTGAAGTAATAGGTGAAACAATGGGAAAAACAGCGTTTGTCATTAATGGAGCCGAGCCGGTAAACCTCTACCCACCTTTTGTGTTAGCATCGTCCGCAATTGCCTCGGGTGACGAGGTCGTGATCTTCTTCTGTCCCGCCGGTGCACCTGCATTACGCAAGGGCCATCTGGAGAGCCTTGAAGGCAAGGGCATGCCGGCCATGAAAGATCTGCACGAGGGCGTCATGGCACTCGGTGGGAAGATGATGCTGTGTGAACTTGCGTTCGAAGCGATGGACATGACCGAGGACGAGATCCGCGAGGATGTCGAGGTCGTTGGCGCGACCACTTTCTATGCGGAGATCTCAGATGCGACGATCACATTCTCATTTTAAAACGGAGGGAAGATAATGGCAGAATATACACTGGACACACTCGGCTTGAAATGCCCGCAACCGATCCTCAAGGTCGCGATCAAAGCGAAAGAATTGGAATCTGGCGATATGTTGGAAGTACTGGCGGATTGTCACTCCTTCCCCGACGATATCGTGGCGTGGTGTGGTAAAACGGGGAACACGCTCCTCGTTTGCGCTGATGAAGGCGATGGGAAGTTCAAGGCCCAGATCCAATTCTAAGCACCATCATTGCAGATCACGATATAGATTGGCATTGTTCGACACGGGGGACACGGGTACGGCGCGCGTTGGGCGTGTTTATTCCACCCCCGTTTTTTTCCACATTGGGTAGGATAGTATGGGAGAGCAAGCGGCAGCACCAGCAGAGTTGGATTCCGAAGCCACTGAAACCGCGATACCAGACGAACCGAGTGCGTTCACACCGAAGATCGTTGGGTTTCTCTGTAACTGGTGTACCTATGCCGGTGCGGACCTCGCGGGCACGAGCAAGCTGAAGATGCCACCCAATCTCACACCGATACGTGTCATGTGCTCGAGCCGGGTTGACCCGACATTGGTGGCCACGGCGTTGTTCCGCGGCGCGGACGGTGTGCTCGTCGCGGGGTGTCATCCCGGCGACTGCCATTACGACAAAGGTAATTATTATACGCGTCGCCGCTACGCGCACCTCAAGACCGTATTGGGGACGCTCGGGCTGGAGCCGCGGCGGTTCAGGCTGTCGTGGATCTCCGCATCCGAAGGGCAGCGCTATGCCGATGTGGTGAAGGACTTCACCGACCATATCCATGAGCTGGGTCCGAACCCGCTCCGGAACAATCCTTCGTTGTAGCGGCGACCATCTATCTGTCGCTATCTATGTAGCTATCTATCGAGAACGAGGCGACGAGACGACAAGGCGACGAGTTGTTTAAAAGTGTACCAAGGGGACGATCGGGGGGATGATTCGATGATGGAAAATAACGATAAATCGCAAGATGTGTTAGTCGTCGGTGCCGGTATCGCCGGTATCGAGGCCAGTCTTGCATTGGCAAAAGCGGACCGTAATGTCCACGTCGTGGAGCGCACCGGTTTCATCGGTGGGACGATGATCAAGTTCGAGGATGTCTATCCCAACCTCGAATGTTCCACCTGCATGGTGGCACCGAAACAGCAGGCGATGTTGGCGCAGAAGAATATCGATCTGATCACACCCGCGGAGGTCGACGCGGTGGAGGGCGCGGCAGGCGATTTTACCGTCGAAGTGACGAAAAGGGCACGCTATGTGGATGCCGCCGCATGCATCGGGTGTGGGATGTGTATCGACGCTTGTCCCGTAGTGCTCCCGAATCTATTCGAAGAGGAGCTGACGGAGCGCAAGGCGATCTATATCCCCTGTCCGGGTGCGCTCCCCAATGTGCCGGTATTGGATATGAGCGTCTGCGTCCGTTCCGACGGCGAAGATTGTACGGCATGTAAAGATAGCTGTATGTTCGAGGCGGTGGACTTCGAGCAGAAAGACGAGACGCGGACGCTCGAGGTGGGCGCCATCATCGTCGCCACCGGTTTCGAACTCTACGACGCCACCCAGGAAGAGGGGTTGGGGTACGGCGAAATAGAGGATGTCTATACCGGGTTCGAGTTCGAACGGCTCTTTGCGTCCAACGGACCCACCGAGGGCGAGATCGTGCGAAAGAACGGTGAGCCGCCGCGCAGCGCAGCGATCGTTCATTGTATCGGACGCGAAAAAAGCGGCTATTGCTCCGGTATCTGCTGTGGATACAGCGCGAAGTTCGGTCACTATCTCCGCCAGAAGCTCCCCGAGATCACGATCTACGACCTCCATACCGACATCTGCATCCCGGGCAAGAACCTCGAGTCGTTCATCAATAAGACGGCGGCGGATATCGACGAATCGATCCGATACACAGATATCGCCATCGGCAACGGCAACGGCGACAGCGACGCCGACGAAGGCAGTGACAGTGACAGTGGCGACGCGATCGCGGTGGAGGTGACCGATCGTACGGGCGAAAAGCGCACACTCACTGTAGATATGATGATCCTCGCGCCCGCCGTGGTGCCACGTGCCGACGCGGGGGAGCTCGCCGAGATGGTCGGTATCGACCGCGATACGCACGGTTTCTTCGTTGCCGGCGACGACGGTGGCGCCGGCGGCATCATCGTTCGCTCAGTGGAGACCACGAAACCAGGGGTCCTCAGTATCGGCTGCGCCCGCGGTCCGAAGACGATCCAGCGCAGTATTTCCGACGCCGATGCGGCGGCGGCGCGGGTCATTGCACTCCTCGCCGGTGAAGGAGGGGTCTAAGATGGTAACGATATCGAACGGGTATACGATGCGGATCGGCGTGTTCGTCTGTGAATGCGGGCCGAATATTGCGGAGAATGTCGATATCGACGCGGTGATCGACGCGGTCGCAAACGACGCCCATGTGGCGGTGGCAGAGCGCTATAAACTGCTTTGCTCCGGCGCGGGCAAACAGTGGTTGGCAAAAAAGATCGCGGAGAACGATCTCACCCATCTCGTTCTCGCCGCATGCTCGCCCAAGGAGCACGAGACGACCTTCATGGAGGTGGCCGAAGCAGCGGGACTGAACCCGTATCTCATCCAGATGGCCAATATCCGCGAGCAGTGCGCCTGGATCACAAAAGAGAAGGCGGAAGCCACCGTGAAAGCGATCCGGATGGTGAAAGCGGCCATACGCCGCGTACGATACCATCATGCATTGGAGAAGCGGCAGGTGGAATCCGATCCCGATGTCCTCGTCATCGGCGGCGGCATCGCGGGTATGACCGCTGCAAAGCGGCTGGCCAGTCCGGCGCGGAAGGTCGTCCTCGTGGAGAAGGAGGATACGCTCGGTGGTGCCGTGCGAGACCACGAATACATATTTCCCACCCTCGCGTCCGGTCCTGCGCTGATCGACGCGCTGGCAGCACAACTCCACGCCGACGACGCCATCGAGATACTGACCGGGGCGGCGGTCGAGGAAGTATTGGGCTTCTTCGGCAATTTCGAAACCAAGATCCGTGTGGGTGATACCGCAGAACCGATCGAGCGTGAGGTGGGTGCCATCGTCGTGGCCACCGGCTATGCCAACTTCGGCGACAAGTCGCCGGACGCCGCCGCGAAGCTCGCCCACTATGACTATGGCTCGAACGATGAGGTGCTCCTTGCGCATGAGGCCGAACGGCGATTGGCGGAGGGTGCATTCGTCACCGCCAACGGCGAGACGCCCTCGAGCGTCGCGATCGTCCACTGTGCGGGTCGCGATGCGGTGGGGTACTGTTCAGAGGTCTGCTGCCAGAACGCGATGAAGCTGGCACGGCAGATCCTCGATCAGCATCCCGATACCACGGTGACCGAGCTCTATTACGATCTCTGCCTCCCGGAAACCTCCGCCGAAGCGTTCTACCACGAGACGGAGGAGCGTGGCGTTCAGTTCCGCTGGGGGACGGATGCCGCAATCAAAGCGCGCGATGGGCGCACCCTCGTGACCTATACGGGTGCGGGAGGCGACGATGAGGAGCTGGAGGCTGAGCTGGTCATTCTCTCTACGCCGATGACGAACTGCACCGACGCTGAGCCGCTGGCCGACATCCTCGCCATCGACCTCGACGAGCACGGGTTCTTCCAGGCGGAGCACGAGATGCTCGATCCGGTGGCGACCACTACCGAAGGGATCTATATCGTCGGCTGCGCGCACGGCCCCATGACGGTCCCGGAAGCGGCGGTTGAGGCGGAAGCCGCCGCCGGGCGGATCATGACCTCGCTCATTCCCGGCAAACTGTTCGAACCAGAGGTTCGGACCTCGCACATCGCGGCGTCCTATTGCATGGGGTGCAAGAATTGTTTGAACGTCTGCTCGTACGGCGCGATCACCTTCGATGAACGCGACCATGTGGCGGTAGTCAACGAGATCATCTGTCGCGGCTGTGGCAACTGCGTGGCAGCATGCCCCTCGGGCGCGATATCACTCAAGCACTTTACCTATACACAGCTCTACAACGAGATGCTGGAGGCGGTACGATGAGCACGAAGCTGGAGAGTGGGATCGAGAGCGAGACCGAGACCGAGAGCACAACCCCGAAATCCAAAACGGACGATCCCGCAGCGGCGGACGAGCGGCCGACGCAAGAGGCGCCGGCCGTGTTCATCTTGGCGATAGCCCCGGACGAGGATATCGGCGACGCATGGCTCGGGACACTCACGCGCGCGCTCGAGCAAAAGAAGCTCATGGCGACGATGCTCCCCGTCGAGGTGCCAGCCGGTGACTCGTACGCCTATCTTTTGATCAAGGATCCAGAAGTGATGGATCGTGCGGGCATCCTCCCCCCCGTCATGCCGGTCTCCGGCGCGCGGGCGCTTTCGAGCTTCAGCCGGCTGAGCCGGGATCGGCGTGCCAAACCGATCCTCGCCATGATGCGGCCCTGTGAGGCTGCCGCCGCGGTGGAGCTCCAAAAGCTGAGCCAAGCGAAACGTGACTGGGTGGTGATCGCGACTATGGATTGCCCCGGCGTGATGCCGCTGGATGGATACCATACCGACCCTGAGTCGGTCCGCGCGGCGTATCGCGAGGCGAGGGCGAACGAAGACCGCTCCCCCATGCGCCCCGTCTGCGGCGTCTGCGATAAGAGCCACCGGCCGATCGGCGATATCCATATCGCGCTGGCGGAAGGCGCGGGCGATGGTGATGCGCTCCTCCTCGCCACCACGGTTAAAGGCAAGGCGCTCCTGGAGCGGCTCGGGCTCGAACGGGTCGCCGAGGGGACCGATTCGCAGCGGTACAAGAATTGGGTGACGCATGCGGAGGCGGTGCGTGCGCGGTCGCTCGAGCAGCGCGAAGAACGGTTCGGCGCGCTCAACGGGCGCATCGCAGGGGTCGACGGGATGCTGGATGTCTTCTCTAGCTGTATCAATTGTCACAATTGTCGCCGTGTCTGTCCGATCTGTTATTGTCTCCAATGCCATTTCGATGCCATCGATGCACGGCACCCCGCAGAAGAGACGCTGACGCGTGCGCAGCGCAGCGGCGCGATCCGTCTGCCCAAGGACACACTCCTCTTCCATACCGGTCGTTTGCTCCATATGGGTGTCTCCTGTGTCGGATGTGGGATGTGCGAGGACGCCTGTCCCACGGGCGTGCCGGTGGCGCAGGTCTTCACCATGGTCGGGTCCGAGAGTCAGCAGCTCTTCGATTATCGGCCGGGTGACCGTGAGCGGGAACCGCCGCTCCTTCGGTTCCATTGCGAGGAATACGAACAGTTCG
>CAZSUE010000233.1:0-7304 GCA_964609045.1 uncultured archaeon
GCCGTGGCGTTCGGCTGCGCCTCGACGATGGAGGGCGCAGTATTATTATCCTGCACCGTCACCGTCCACGCCATGGAAGTATTGAAATATCCGTCGGAGACGACGACCTCGATATCGTGCGTCCCTGCCGCGGTGAAATTGGCCGAAAGGTCGTAACGGTACTGGTACCCCGCACTTTGCGCGAGCCGACCGTCGAGGAACCATTCGATGGAAAGCGAATCGCCTGGATCGTCGTCATACGGCTCGATGGAGAACTCGAGCATCTCACCTTCAGACATCGTCGGGGTCGAATGCGCAGGCTCCACCGCGAGCAGCTCCGGCGGTGTATCCACGACCAGCGTCGCGGTAGCGGGCTCCGACGCGTAATATTGATCGTCGGAGACGGTGAAATAGATCGTATGCTCACCGGGGGAGAGGCTGCTGTTCGTCACCGCCGACACCGTGCTCGATTGCTCGCTATAGAAACTGCCGTCGATGCTCGAGCTCCAAACCCAGAGGAGGATCTGACCGTCGTCGTCCGCTTCGCCGAGAAAGGTGACCGGGTCGCCGGTCATGGCAACCGCGGGTGAGATGTCCACGATGGTGGCGGTCGGCGCGCCAGATAACGGTGTCACCGACAATGTTGCTTCCGCCTCGGTCGACCATTCGCCTTGGTCGTCCTCCACGGCGAGAAAGATCTCATAGGTCCCCACGCCGAGAAAGTACTGGTCGGTCATAGGATCGATATTCAATACCGCGTTCGACCCATGGTAGAGGAACCGCTCGTTGCCCTGATATCGGTACCGCCAGGAGTAATTTACGATCGCGCCTTCAGCGTCGCTCCCGCTCGCTTCGAACCTCAACGGCGCATATTGTGGGGCTGGATTGGGCTCGATGGATTCGATGGTGGCGGTGGGCTGCGTCCGTGTCCGTACCGGCGTTTTCCCCGCATCGCCGCCCGACGCCGCTCTCGCAGCGTCGCCATCTCCCGTGCCCGTTGCCACCGCACTCAGCGTCGTCACGAGGATGAACGACCCGATGAGGAGGAGTGCGATCGATACGATGATCGGGGGCGGTCTGGATTGCGAACGGAAGCCGGGTCGCGTCCCCCCAGTATCAGTGCATCGGCTGCGCTCATTCGGCGCGCAGTTGTCCATGCAAAGTAGTTCTCGATCGCGCTGATGCATGATCGCTCGACCCCGTTTCATCGACATTCACGATAAAATTCCCTGAGACGTTCGCTATCGCGCGTCATATGGAGAAAAGGAATATGGCCAAAATCATGGGCTGTTCGATATTTATTTTTATGGGCGCGCTCTGGAGGAGCGAACCGAACCGACGCTCACATATCTACCGTGCCTAACGTATGGAACATAACGCCACACGCTGGTACTCGAAAAAGATCGGGCCCATATGCCCTACAACGGGCACACGGGAGAGGATGCATTATTTCAATTGGCTGAAATCGCAGGGTTTACTGCTGGTACAGCCTTTGTCTAGATCGTAATATCGACATCCTCGGCAGATGAACGGAACATCCTCACCGAACGACCGCCGCCGTGCCTCGTCCGGTGTCTCCTGCGGTTGCATCTCCACCACCGATTGGACGGGTCGTACTCCATCCGATGCGGGCGCCGGCTGCGTGCTCTCTATCCCAGCTCGCTCGCGATCCGTCTCTTGCGCCGGTGCCACTTTAGGTGCCGGTGCCACTTTAGGTGCCGGTGCCGCTTCAAATGTAGGTGCCGGTGCAGGTGCAGGTGCGGGTGCGGCCCCCGGCTCGCGTTGTGGTGAGGGCGCACGCTCCGCTTCGGTCGCTTCTGTTTCGTCGGTCGGGCTCGGCTCACGCTCAACCGGAGTCTGAGTCTGAGTCGGTGCTGAAGGAGGGGTGGGGGCCGGCGGCGGAGTGGGCGATGGGATCTGTGCGGGTGTTCTCCTCGTCACATTGCGGCGGACCGTTTCCACGGAGGGAGCTGGCTCCTTCTCATTCTTCTCCTCGATAGAACGGCCCTCCACGTCCGCTTCGCGCTCCCGCTCTCGCTTCGGTGCCGGTTTCGGGCGCACGGTGGGCGGCGTTTGCGCGGCCGCTGTTGGCGACGGTGTGGAGCGTTGCGGCTCTGCAGATGGCTCGTCCTCATACGGCGAATACGAGACCTCGACCGGTATTTGGCGGTTCGGGTTGTCCCGGTTGGCGCGCTCCAGCGCCTCACGCAGCCAAAACGGCGTCTTTTTACGGCCGGATCGCGATACGCTCAGCCCCCAGCTCTCTTGCTCTTTTGGAGCCGGTCGTTCTCTCGGCGGGGTCTGCCTAGCTGGCTGCGGTTGCGGTTGCGGT
This sequence comes from uncultured archaeon, assembly GCA_964609045.1. Taxonomy (GTDB): domain Archaea; phylum Thermoplasmatota; class Penumbrarchaeia; order CAZSUE01; family CAZSUE01; genus CAZSUE01. The sequence continues at coordinate 2,312 of CAZSUE010000233.1, forward strand.
TGCGGTTGCGATCGCGGCTGTGGCTGTGACTGTGATCGACGCTCTCGGGCGTCTCTATGACGGGCGGGTTCCCGCGCTAGTGGCTGAGATTGGGCTCCTCGTGTGGCGTCCGACTGCTGCGGCGTGACATCTTCCGATCGGGGCGCTCGTTGCCGCGGCTGCGCGTCGGTCGCATCTGTCGGCGGTCGCGGTCGAGGTCGCTGTGACGCCGGGGGCGCCTCTGTGGGGATGGATGTGGATTCGGGTTGAGCGGCAGGTCGCGCGCCGGCGCTGCGTTGTGGACCGGATTGTGGATCTGATCGTAAATCTGATTGTGATTGTGGTTCTGATTTCGCATCGCCGCGCTCGGCCTCGATCCGATCCAGTGCCGATTGGATCCAACTCGGGATCTTGCGCTTCCGTCGCTGCGCGGGGGTCAAGCTCCATGAGTCTTGAGCCATGCTACCACAGGCAGGCCAACGGTCTTATGCCTTAAAAATATTCTTGTACACGCATGTAACGATCGCATAAATACGAGATATGCAGCGCCTACGAACGCGTTTGACGCTCACCTCACTTAAATAAATAAATAAATAAATGAATAAATACACATACACACAATCATAGACTCATAGACTCATAGACTCATAGACTCATAGACGCCACACTCATGGACCGATCGCGCGCGGATACGCGCGGGAGCGGCGCCGGCACGAGCGAACGATGCGCTCTTTGTATTGCGCGAGGAATGAACGCGAGCACCGATGATATTTTTAGACCGGAGTCCGTTGCGCCTCGTGGTTTTGAGCGTACGCCCATGGCCGGCTCCGACGATCATCTTCGGACCGCCGCCCGGGAGCAAGTCGTCAGCGCCGTTCGTGATGAGCATGTGGGAAGAGGCACCCAAGATTTTGATCGTGGAAGATGAGCGGATCGTGGCCGAGGATATTCGCGCCACCCTCGAGCGATTCGGCTATCGCGTTACCGCCACCGTCCCCAGCGGCCAAGAGGCGCTCGAGCGGGTCACAGAGGAGAAACCCTCCCTCATATTGATGGATATCGTGCTGCAGGGCGCACTCGACGGTATCGAGGTCGCACGCCGGCTCAATGCGCAGTTCGACATCCCCATCGTCTATCTGACAGCCTACACCGACGAGTTCATGCTCCAACGTGCCAAGGAGACCGCGCCGTCGGGGTATGTGATCAAACCGTTCGACGAACGCGATCTTCATACCACGATCACCATGGCGCTCTATAAACACGAAATGACCGCCAAGCTGCGCGCGAGCAAGGAGAAATATCGCGATCTCGTCGAGAACCTGAACGATGTCATCTATGCGCTGGATAGCGATTTTCGGTTGACCTATATCAGCCCTGTGATCACGCGCCTCACCGGGTACCGACCCGAGGAGCTGATCGGAAAACGGTTCGTCGAATGCGTCACCGCCGCCGACCGCGAGCAAATCGAAGCGATCTTTGGCAAAACCGCATGTCCGGTGGAGAGTATGAACGCGCCGATCGATCTTCGGCTCGAACGCGAGGATGGACAGACACGATGGGTGCGGATATCGCACCGCGCGGTGAACGAAGCCGATACGCTCTGCGGCTATCAGGGCGTGATGACCGACATCCACCAGCGCAAACTCGCCGAAGAACAGCTCCGGCACTCGCTCGAGGAGAAAGAACTGCTCCTCCGCGAGCTGCAGCATCGGGTGAAGAACAACCTCCAGCTTGTGCTCAGCCTCGTCGAGATGCAAGCGCTCCGCAGTACGCACCAAGCGGTCAGCAACGCGTTCGAGAATATCCGTTCCGTCATTCATACCATGGCGTTGGTCCATTCCCGTTCCTATGCAAGCGAGCAGGTCGACAAAATCGAAATGGGCAGATTTATCGGGCAGTTGATACCTGAGTTGCTCAAACTTCGCCGGGCCAACCTACAGATCGATTATTCTATCGAGACCGACACGATCTGGCTCGGCATCGACAAGACAATTCCGCTATCGCTCATCATCAATGAACTCGTTATTAATGCGATCAAACATGCATTCATCGGTAGGTCTCACGGACATCTAACGGTGCATTTAAGAAGGATGAACCGCTTCATTCGGCTGCAATTCCGTGATGACGGTATCGGGCTCGAACTCGCATCCGAAGACGTAGACGTAAATAAAGACGAATACGTATCGGACCCCGATTCCGTAACGCCCCGCTCGAAAGGGTTGGGGCTTGAGTTGGTGAAGACGTTGGTCGAGGGCCAGCTAGGTGGTGCGCTCACGATCGACACAGACAATGGTACACTGTTTACGATCGAGTTCCAGTGCGCGGAGGAGTCCTTGGAGGGGAACCATGAACCGGATCCTCATTGCTGACGATGAATACATAATCACAATGCACATGGAAGAACTATTGACCAAGATGGGCTATAAAGTGGTCGGGACCGCGGCTTCGGGGCATGAGGCGGTGAAGAAGGCGCACGAGCTAAAGCCGGACCTCGTATTCATGGACATCATCATGCCGGGTGAGAAAAGCGGTATCGATGCTGCCAACCAGATCAAAGAGGAGCTCCATATCCCGGTCATTTTCGTCACTGCGTTCGCCGACGATAAGATCGTCGAAAAGGCGAAACAGAGCGAACCGTTCGGTTACATCATCAAGCCGTTCCAGGGTCAAGAGGTCAAGGCGGCCATCGAGATCGCGTTATATAAGCGCCAGATAGAGCGGAAGCTCGAGGAATCGGAAGCGAAATACCGGAGTGTGGTGGAAGAGTCGCGCGACGGCATCGGCGTCGTCCAGGACGGCGTGCTGAAGTTCACGAACCAGACGCTCTACGAGATGCTGGGCGAGCCCGAAGAGATCGGATCGACCTATTTTCTCGATTTCTTCAACACCCGATCGCGCGATCGCGTAAAGCGCGTCTTTTTCGAACCGGAGACGGAGACAGAGACAGAGACGGAGATGAAGGCGGAGATGCTCGATACGACGATCAACGAGTTCACACTCCACCGACCCGACGATACCACGCTCCCCGTCGAGGTCAATACCACGGTGATCGATTACGAGGGCGGCCCGGCGGTCCTCTCGTTCTTCCGTGACATCTCGGAGCGCAAGCGCGAAGAAGAACTGCTCGACCGGCTCGTGCACGAGATGAACGACAACAATCAGATCGTCGTCTCCACCATCGAGAATGTGCTTCCCGAACTGGGCGACAGCGCGCTCGAAACGCAGCTTCGGTCGGCACTGGATCTCCTCTTCAATAATGTGAACCTTATCAGGAAAGCCTATACGCTCCTCCAGGTGGAGCACGAGAGCGAAACGCTCGGCGCGTTGAAGGCCGAAGGGCAGCTCGAGGAGGCGATACTCCAGTACCAGCGCCATCATCCCGATAAGGAGCTGCAGGTCACTACCGCCGTGGACGAGGACGCTCCACTCGTCCGCGCCGACGAATTCCTCGTCGATGTCTTCCTCGCCCTCCTCGAGCACGCAGCCGAACACGGCGGCCCCACCGCCGAGGTGGAGGTCTCCATCACACCGGATACAAAACGCACGCCGTCGAAAGTGATCGTGAACTTTACCCACTCTGGCCACGGTACGATACCCGAAGCACCGGAACACGGATATGAAACATTTGGCCGCGCCCGAGGCGGCGACGAGCTGGGGCTGGGGCTCTCCATCATCCGATCGGTGCTGGAACGATACAACGGAACGGTCACGGTCAAGAACCGTGTGGAAGACGATCCGAACCAGGGGCAGGTCTTTCTTTTGGGGCTCCCGGTGGCGCAGTCGTAGCGGTACCGGTCAGCGATGAGAGATGCAGACGCAGATACAGACGCAGATGCGGACGCATCCTTCGGCGACAACGAACCGCGCCAAAATGCGGACGCTGTCCCCCATGACCCAGTAGAGCGAGACAGCGTCTTACGAAACGCGATAGACGGTGAGCGTCTCGAAGAAGAACCGTTCCCGCGCAATGTCGGTGGCGACCAATCCCGCATCGGCGAGGATATCGCCAAGCGCCTCCTCGTCCGCGTGCGAGCTGAAGACGAAGTACGCACACCCATCAGGTGCGAGATGGCAAGAGAGACCGTTGATGAAGCGGCGTGTGACACAAAGGCCGTCTTTCCCACCGGCGACGGCGATATCGAACCACCCGCCCCCATCGACGAGGTCCTCGGGCCGAGTGGGGAGGTAGGGTGGATTGAATACGATGGCGTCGAACCGCTCGCCTTCGTCCAGCACACCAAAAAGGTCGCCGCAACAAAACTGGACCGCTCCACCGGACGCGAACGACGCACGGTTCTCCTCAATATTTTTTTGCGCCAGTGCGATCGCATGGGGGTTGATGTCTGTGGCGAGGACTTTCGCACCCATCCGTGCGAGGACCAGCGCGATGAGACCGGTGCCGGTACCGATCTCCAGTACACATTCCCCGGCCCCGATCGCGCCGGCCGATGCACGGGCGAGGAGGAAGCTGTCCTCCGCTGGCTCGTAGACCCGTCCCTCGCTGTCGAGCGTGAGCGTGAGACCGTCGTAGGTGATGCTGATGGTCGTGGGCGATGTTGATGTTGATGATGATGTAGATGGTGACGTTGAAGATGAAAATGAAGATGATGTCCGCCTATTCATGCCATCGCGATGCTATGCTCATACCGCCCCATATAAACTTCGACCGCGGCCACACGATCCGTACCGTATCGTTCCTATACTATAATGTACTATTCCGCACTATGCTATACCATTCTGTACCATACTATGCCGCGACGTCGTACTATTCTGTATACTACTCCAAGCTATACCGAGGCTGAACAACAACCCATTACATATCGGTGCGCGAAGTTCTAATATTCGGCCCTTTCGGATTCAGCAGAAAGGGTTCCTTTGGACTTCCTTTCTGCGAACATTGCCGGAGAGGAAAATGATGACTCCGCCAATATTCAGCAGAAATGGTCCCTCCGGGCTGCATTTCTGCGAACACCGCGAAAATGAGTACATTTTCCCGGAATTTAGCAAAGACGAT
>CAZSUE010000234.1:0-7293 GCA_964609045.1 uncultured archaeon
ATTAGGTGGGTAGGAGCACTGGGGGTAGAGGAGTTATACTATCTGCCTTCCTCAAAGCACCGTTCGAGGATCCGTTCTTCGAGCTCTTCGATCTCCTCACGCGTAAAGAAACGATATATCTCGCCCTCGCTCTTGAGATGCTCGAAAATAAGCGTGGATATGATCCTTTTTTGCTCCGGCCATGCGAGCGCTCGTAAATAGGCGAGTATAGAATCGATCGAGAATGTCTGCGGCCCTGTGCACATCGCCATCGGTTCATCCCGCTCATCTGATCGAGGTGTCCGATAATAATCCTTATGGTTGACATATCTGCCTCGCCGTTATTCATATATGCCGAATGGAGGCGGTCGTCGGTGGTCGACCCCGACCCCAAACCCTAGCTAGCCCTGACTAGCCCTGGCAAACCCCGGCTAGCCCTGGCAAACCCTGGCTAGCCCCAAACCCCTTCTTCCATTTTCACTTCGCCACTACGGTATCTCCCAATCGATCTCGTCCTCCGCCTCGTCGTCGTCGTCGTCCTCGTTCTCGTCCTCGGCGATATACTCGTCGCGCGAGCGAAGAAGGAGGAGCGCCACGGCGATGCCGCCGCCGGCGCCGGCGCCGGCGAGGATCAAAATCCCGATCGTGGATGCGAAAAACGCGACGATCCCGCCGTCATCGGCCCCGCCGGTCTCATCGCCACCCGCGATAGTGAACGCCACCGTCAGCGTCCGCGTGGCGCCGTGGCTGTCCGTGAGCGTCACTTGCGACTCGTACGAGTACGCGCCATCGTCCGGCGGTGTGAAGATGAGCGAGCGGTTCTCGGCAAAGTACCGAAGATAGCTGCGGTCGCAGTGCACCACCACCGTCTCGTTCGGGTCGTGGGTCATATCTTCGTCCTCGAAGATGAACGGGAGTTCGAGCCTTTCGCGCGCCTCGAGATCGAACGCGACCGTTTCGTCCTCCGGGGTGACGGAGCGGTCGCCCACGGTCACCACCTCCGGCGCGTCGTTGCGGTTCCTCACCGTGATCGTGATCGTGCATGAGTCGTAGCTCTTGGTATTATCGAGGTCCAGCGTCTCGTTGTCGGCGACGTAGATCGTAAGATGGTGCACTCCCACTTCCTCTTGCGTGAAGGTATGATTGAGGTAGCGGCTCTCGTCCGAAAAGCCGATGGAGAACGAATCGGTAAAATAGTAGAGCTTATCGTCGTCGCTATCGGTGGCGGTCACCTCGATGGAGAACGATACATCCTCGGTGGCGGTGAAGTTGAGGTCGAGTGAGGGCGAGCGTCCGTCCACCGCCTCGATGGTGGGCGGGTCGTTCACATTCATCACACAGAGCATGAACTTGTTGCTGTAGAGCTCGTGCTTCGTGGTATGGAACGGCGGATCGTCTATCACTTTGAGCCGGAAATTGACGCACCCGAGCCACTGTTGCCGGTGTCGCGTGAAACGGACGAAATGGTCGTCGACCACCGCGGCGGTGACATTGGTCGGGTCGTACTGCCGGTCGATACTGTAATTGAGGTATTCGGGCGCGTCGTCGGAGAAATATTTCGTGAGGTTGATCCGTCGGTCCACGGTGAGGTTCGCGGTCTCGAAGATATAGATATTGGGGATGCGCTTGACGAGCTGCGGTTCGTCGTTCGTGCGCTCCACGAGGATGCTGAGATGGTAAGAGCCGGTACCGGATGCGAGCTTTACGCCGAAGGTATAGTTGCCGGTATAATCGATATCGGCCACGAGCAGTTCGACCTCGTTGTTCGGGTTGTTCGGCACATACTGGAGCTGTTCCCAGTCATGCGAATAGAAGGAGAGGTTGACCCCGAGCCCGCCGGTCTTTTCCACCTCGATATAGACGGTGTCGCCGCGCCGGTAGGTGCTGTGGAAATGGTCGGCGATGTCGGTTTTCGGCCGCAGCGTGTCGTCGTGTTCGGTGACATCGTTGAGGTCGATGCTCGCCGTCACCGTATTGTCCAGCGTATAACGCCCCTGCCCCTCCATCACCCCGACGACGACGGTATACTCGCCCGCCTGTTTCGCAAAATGGTAGAGTGTCACTTCCTCGCCCTTCACCGTATTCGATATTCGCTCGATCTTGCCCTGCTGCGGGTCGTAGAGTTCGATGTATGCGGCGAGCGATGCTGGCTCTTCGAGGTGGAGCGTGAGGTCCTCGCCCGCGTCGAGCGCGAGGGTGAAAAAATCGGTCTGGTCCTCGAGCTCGTGGAGCGACGCCTCGTGCGGTTGGTCGCGGGCCAGTACGGCGGCCTCGTCGAAGCTGTTGTCGTTATCGTTCTCGAACGGGACCTCGGTGGTCTCCACGGTCACCGTATAGTTCAGCGGTAGGGTGGTCTCCGCGCGCATCAGGACGATGCCGAAGGCGTACCAACCGTCGAACGCGGCGACGGTCTCTATAGTGGCGGTGGCGTTGCGCCCGGGGAGCATCCCCCAATCGAGGAAGGTCTCGTCCGGGTTGCTCAGTTGCAGCCAGACCACGGCGTCGGCGTTGAGCTCCACCTCGATATCGAGGTGGTCCGCGGTGGCGCCGGTCTCGAGCTGGACGCGATAGAAATCCGCCACATCGTTATCGTCGGAGGAGTTGTACCGCAGCGCGCCGGCGTAGACGCAATTCTTGTCGATGGCGACCGCGTCGGAGATGCCGTCGTTCGGCTCGATATCGTACATCGCGCGGGTGGATACCCCGAGGGTGGACGCGCCGAGGGTGCGCGTTGCCTGCGCGGGGACGAGGGTCGCGAGGGAGGCGAGGGAGGCGAGGGAGGCGAGTGTCACGAGGAGCGTGATTGCGAGCGCCGCCAGCGTGGCGCGCGCGGTGTCCTTAGCGCCCGTGGCGCCGGCGGGAGCGAGCGCGCGGATGCGCGACGCGGTCGGTGTAGCCAAAGCGGGGCGCGAGCGGGTCAAAACGGATCGGTGGTCGGGGTGGAGCGGTGCCATTACCGTTACCAACGCTGCTGTGGCTATTTAAGGATTTGGAGCTTGGCTCGGGTGCCCCCATCAGAAGATGCGGCGCTCAGAATCGGTACTTGGCCAGCTCGGTGAGGAGCCCGTGGATCATATCGACGGTGGGAGTGTCGATCTCGTGGCGGCGGGCGAGGCGCTGGACGGCGCCGACGATGGCGTCGGTCTCCAGCGGTCTCTCGCGCGTCACATCCTGCAGCATCGAGGTGACCTCCGTCTTCGACCCTTCGCTCTTGGCGAGGATGTCGTCGATGAGCGACGCTTTCAGCGGGTGGCCCGCGGCGTTGGCCACCGCGATCGTCTCCGCCATGATGCGGCGGAGCGTGCGTTTCGTCTCGGGGTTCGCAACGAGGTCGTGCGGTGCGGTGCGGCAGAGCGCGGTGAGCGTGTTGAACGCGATGTTCCAGACGAGCTTGCGCCATTTGACATCCATAATGTCGATATGGAGTTTGGTGGGGATGCCCGCGGCCCGGAAATATTGAGCGAGCGCTTCGGTGCGCGGCGATCGTGCATCGCCATAATCGCCGAGCGCGAGCCGCCCTTCCCATTGCAGCACCACCGTTGCGGGCGCGATGCGGCGCGCGGGGATGTAGACCGCGCCGGCGACGATATGGTTGGCGGAAAACTGCATCGCGAGCCGCGCTTCGTTCTCGACGCCGTTCTGGAGGCTGCAGAGGATGGTTCCGTCCCCGATGAGGCCGATGGCGGCTGCGGTCGCGGCCGCGGCCGCGGTATGCTGCGATTTGACGCATATGAGCGCGACATCGACCGGCGCATGGGGCGCATGGGGCGCATGAGGCGCGGCTGTCGCCGTCCCCGATGCGGCTGCGTCCACGACATCGAGCTGCGTGAGCGTCCGCTCCCATTCGTTCCCGGGCCGCTCGCAGCGGAGCGTTAACCCGTCGTCGCGTAGCGCGCGCAGCGTTGTGCCGCGTGCGACGAAGACGACCTCGGATCCCGCATCTCGGAGCATGCCGCCGTAGTAGCCGCCGACCGCGCCGGTGCCGATGATCGCATACTTCACCAATGCTCACCTCGCATGGAAAGCGGCGCGGCGGGGCATAAAGGTTTGGGGCTACGGGCACTTGCTCGACCCCGGTCCGTGGTTCGGTCCCTGGCCGAGCTCATGGCAGAAACCCAGTGTGTCCGCGAGGCGTTATATACCACAAACGAGCATTGCAGAACAGTCCTTCATTCGATAGCGATCCGCCCAGAGAGGTGCGGAGGAAGTGTGATGATGATCGAGAGTATCGATCCCGCAACATTGGAAGTGCTCGGTGCGGTGGAGACGGTGGGTGCGAAGGAGATCGAGGAGTTGGTCGATAACGCGCGTATGGCGCGGATCGGGTGGTCGGAGCTGACGGTGGCCGAGCGCGCGCGGCGCGTTCTCGGTGTCAATTTCTATCTGGTCGCGCACATGAACGAGATCAGCCGGCTGATCGCGCGCGAGGTGGGCAAGCCGGTGGGCGAAGCGTTCATCGCCGAGGTGTACGGCGCCATCGATTCGACCTTCTGGTATGCCGAACATGCCGCTGAGGCGATCGGCGGCCGGCAAGAGCGCGCGTTGGGGTTCTATAACTCGATGAACAAGCGCAGCTATATCGTGCAGAGACCCATGGGCGTCGTGGGCGTCATCGGGCCGTATAACTACCCGTTCATCATCCCGTTCGAGCAGATGGTGCAAGCGCTCATCGCGGGGAATGCGGTCCTCTTCAAGCCGTCGTCGGAAACGGTACTCGTCGGGGAGATGATCCAGCGCGTGTTCGATAGCCTCTCGCTCCCCTCGGGGCTGGTGCAGACGGTGTTCGGCCATGGGAGCACGGTGGGGAACGCGCTGGTCGATGCGGTGGACCGGGTGCTCTTCACCGGTAGTACGGCCACGGGGAGAACGATCATGAAACGCGCCGCCGAGACGCTCACGCCGGTCACCCTCGAGCTGGGCGGGAAGGACGCCATGGTCGTGCTCGCCGATGCGAACCTCGAGCGTGCGGTGCAAGCGGCGCGGTGGGGGACCTTCTCGAACGCGGGCCAGGTCTGTGCATCGGTTAAGCGCATCTACCTCCACGAATCGATCGCGGAGTCGTTCATCGAGCACTATGTCGAGGCGGTCAGCGCGCTGAAGCAAGATGACCCGCTGGATGAAGGCACCGATATCGGCGCGATGATCAACGCCGAGCAGCTGCGGCTCGTCGAGGAAATGGTCGCGACCGCCGTCGACGAGGGGGCCACGGTCGCCTGTGGCGGTCGGCGCAACACCGCGCTCGCGGGGTACTTCTTCGAGCCGACCGTTCTCATCCACTGTACCAACGAGATGCGATGTGTGCAAGAGGAGATATTCGGTCCGGTGGCGACGGTGCTGCGGTTCGCGCACGAGGACGGGGCGGTCGAGATGGTGAACGAGAACCGCTATGGTTTGACCGCCAGTATCTGGACCGACGATATCGCGCACGGCGAAGCGCTGGCGCAGCGTATCCGCGCGGGGACGGTGATGCTCAACGAGGTGGTCTATACCTTCGGGCTCGCGGCCACGCCCTGGGGCGGTGTGAAGGATTCCGGGTTCGGGCGGTCGCACGGGTATGAGGGGTTCGAGGAATTCACGCAGCCGCTCCATATCAATATCGATACCAATACCGATCCGGATCCCTGGTGGATGCCGTACGACGAGGGGTTCTACGAGTATATGGAGAATTTCAAGCTGATCGCGGCGTCGATGCTGCCCGATGATGAGAAGGATATAGATAAGGATAAGGATATGGATAAGGATAAGAATGGATGGGAGTCAAGAGGAAAGTGAGAGAGAGGGAGGGTGAGCGTGAGAGTGAGAGTGAGGGGGAGAGTGTGGGAGATGCAGATGAGAACGCGGGCTGACGGGCGTGGGTCCTCTCTTACATATCGGAGCCAACGGAGATAGACGAATACTAGTGGCGGCGGGACGACCCCGGCCCCGCCCCGCGCCCATTCCAACGCCCAAGTACAACCCATGGTCCCCTCTCTTTTTCAGACCCCACCAGCCAAACACATAAGTAGGTCACCACAGTATGAGGGGCGGTGACTGGCATGACAACGACCGCTGACGGCGCGGACCGGGACGACCCCCTCGAAGAGTCGATCGTCGCATATCTGCAAGCCGAGCTTGGATTCGATACCGCGCATCTCGAACGGCTTGGCGTGGAGGCCTATAACGCCCATTATCGCTTCCACGACGCCACGGAGGATACCGATTATCATCTCGTCCATTATACGCTCCCCGAGGACCTACCGCTCAACGGGATCAAGTTCGAGCACGCGATCCTCCGCCATCTCGCATCGGTGGAGTTCGAGAAGATACCAACGCTCTATGTGGACGAGGCTCGTGGTGAATCGCTGTTTCGGATCGACGACACCTTCTTCTGTATCACCGAGTTCATCGATCATTGCCAACCGGTGCCGAACGACGAGCTGAGCGATACGATGATCGACGACCTCGCCGCATCGCTCGGTGAGCTGCTCGTCAATCTCTCCACGCTCGACATGACCCTCGATTATTTTCCCGAACATATATTCGTCTATCCCGCCGCTGCGTTCTATGACCGGTTCGACGCACTCCTCGACGACCTTTCCACGCGCGCTGCCGATACCGAGAAGTTCGACGATATCGCCCGCGCCCATATCGAGCAGCTCCTCCCCATGGCGCGCCAGTTCGTGACCGATTTCGATTGGGAGCGCTATGGCCGCCTCCAACAGATCGACCGCACCACCATCGTGCACGGCGATTACCGACCGATGAACATCGTGTTCGACCCGGAAACGGGCGAAGTGGACAAGATCCTGGATTTCAACTGCTCGTTCAACGAGATACGGCTCTGGGATATCTGCTATACCGCCCTCTCGCTCGAGGGGAAGGAGACCATCGGCTGCGCGGATTCGTACGACCGCGCCGTGGCCTTCCTCCGCGCGTTCCATCGCCATCACCCGCTGAGCGCCGAGGAGCGCGCCTTGCTCCCGCATTTTTTCCCGTTCGTCCCGCTCAAGCTCATGGTGGCCGCGGTGGAGAGCTGGTGGATCAACGACCGGTTCGAGATGTTTACCTGGCTTTGCGAGAACAGCGCCGTCCTCGTGGCGGAAGCGCTTGGCGTGCAATGATCGGAGAGCTACGAGCGGTGGGCTGGGCTGGGCTGGGCTGGAAATCATATTCTCCGTTGAGCCGCCCCCAGGGCTACCCAGAGTATGGCCAATGGACCTGAGCATGCGGAACCACCATGGGACATGCAGTCGGGTCGAGTTGAGCGCTTGGGAGGGTTGGGATCGTCGAGGTCGACGCCATCGACTCGCTGATCCAGCGTGGGTTTACCGTGAT
>CAZSUE010000235.1:0-7292 GCA_964609045.1 uncultured archaeon
ACAGAACGTCGAGCGACAATGGGAACGCTCATCGCTCATAAACATGTTCAGAAACTTTTCAAGATCGATGAGCATTTGGCGATGACAACCGCAGGTCTCGTCGGTGACGCTCAAATGCTCGCTCGTTATCTTTCCGCGGAATCCGCTCTCTATAACCTCAAACGCGGTGCTGGGATCAGTATCCGCGCTGCGGCGACGCTAATGGCCAATATCCTCGCTGGTCGCCGGATGCTACCGTATTGGGTACAACTCCTGATCGGCGGCATCGATGACGAAGGCGGTCATGTCTATTCCCTCGATGCTGCAGGGGGCTCGATCCCCGACGATTATGTGACCACTGGCTCTGGCTCACCCTATGTCTATGGTGTGCTGGAGGACCATTTCAAACCCGATATGCCCACTGAAGATGGTGCAGATCTTGCGGTCCGCGCGATCTCGGCGGCCATGAAACGTGACGCAGCAAGTGGCAACGGCATCGATCTCGCCGTCATCACCGATGAAGGTTATGATCACTATTCCGAGGACCAGATCGAAGAACGGATAAAGAGCATGGGGCTTTCATAGATCTTTCCCTGATTTCCCCCGTTGCTCTCAACTAAGGGTGTCCCATGGGCCTAGATTTTATACTCGCAGAGGTAGAAAGAGTAGTCAAACGAATTATTCCGTCCTCCGTCAAGATCACCCAGATCGAGCTGGAGGGCCCGGTCGTCGTCGTCTACACCGCCGACCTCGATGCGTTTGCAGATGACAACGATATCGTCCGAAAGTTAGCGCAGGGACTGCGGCGACGGGTTGCGATACGACCGGATCCAAGTTTTCTCGCCGATCTGGACCGTGCGGAGACCGAGATCCGCCATATCGTTCCCGAAGAGGCGGAGATCACCGACATCTACTTCCAACCCGATGTGGGTGAAGTGACGATCGAAGCGATCTCGCCCGGTCTCGCCATTGGGAAGCACGGTTCGATATTGAACACGATCAAGAAACGTATTGGCTGGGCGCCGAAGGTGGTCCGAACGCCGCCGATCCCGTCCAAGACGGTACGTGAGATCCGTGCGTACCTTCGTGGTGTGGCTGATGAGCGGAAAGCGTTCCTCAAGCGTCTTGGCCGTCGTCTCGCACGTGATGTGAGCGATGACAAGAATTATGTGCGCGTGACTTTTTTGGGCGGTTTCCGCGAAGTTGGTCGGAGCTGTAGCCTCCTCTCCACCCGTAACAGCAAGATATTGATCGATTGCGGGGTGATGTTCGGCGGCAATAACGGCTCGTCGCCGTATCTCAATGCCGCTGAAGCGCTCCCCCTCGAGAATATCGACGGCGTGGTGGTCACCCACGCGCATCTCGATCATTGTGGGTTGGTGCCACTTTTATTTAAATACGGCTACGATGGGCCGGTCTACTGTACGCCTCCCACGCGTGATCTCTCGTCGCTTCTGCAGCTCGATTATTTGAAGGTCGCTGCTGCGGAGGGACGCCGTGCGCCGTACGAGTCCGGTCATGTCCGCGATACGGTCCGCAACACGATCACGCTCCGGTACGGTGATACCACCGATATTGCGCCCGATATGCGGTTGACGCTCCAGAATGCGGGCCATATCCTCGGTAGTGCGATCTCGCACTTTCATATCGGTGACGGGCTTCATAATATCGCGTTCACCGGTGACATCAAGTTCGAAAAGACCTGGCTGTTCAATCCTGCGGTCAACCATTTTCCGCGTTTGGAGAGTCTGGTCGTCGAATCGACCTATGGAGCGAGGAAAGATTTTCAGCCCTCACGCCGCCAGTCGGCGAAGCAATTGAAACAGCTCATGAACCGTACGCTCCGGCGCGAAGGGAAAATGCTCATACCGGTGTTCGCCATCGGTCGTTCGCAAGAGGTCATGATCGTTCTGGAAAAATTGATGCGCAACAACGAGATCCCCACGGTCCCCATCTATCTCGATGGTATGATCATGGAGGCCACGGCGATCCATACCGCCTACCCCGAGTATTTGAACAATAAATTGCGCAATATGATCTTCCAGCGCGGCGAGAATCCGTTCCTTTCCGATATTTTCACCCATGTGGACAGCCAACAGAAACGCGAAGAGGTCTGTGAGGACCCTGAATCGTGTATCGTGCTGGCGACTTCGGGTATGATGACCGGCGGGCCGGTGATGGAGTATCTCAAGTGCTACGCACCGGAAAAGAAGAACACGCTGGTATTTGTGGGGTATCAGGGCAAAGGCACGCTGGGTCGTCGTATCCAGCGCGGTCGGCGGCAGGTCCAGTTGACGGAGCGCGGGACGCCGATCAAGGTCGAGATCAAGATGGATGTTACGACCTGCGACGGCTTTTCGGGCCATTCCGATCGACGGCAGCTGGTCAGTTTCATCAGCACCATGGATCCGAAGCCCGAGCGCGTGATCGTCAATCATGGCGAAGAGTCGAAGGTCGTCGACCTCGCCTCATCGATCTATCGAAAATACAATATCGAGACGAGGGCACCGTATAATCTGGAAACGATACGGTTATGCTGAGTCGGCCGCGGCAGTCTCTGGTCGAGTTCGCCCGATCGATCGATCGATCCCAATGAGGGAGTTCTTTACCGTTATCGAAAGACTACTGGAGCTTTTGTGCTTGCGCGATCCATTTCCCGATCAGCTTTTTTGAGTGCTCCTTCTTTTTCATTTTCTCGTGGAGTTCTTCACTATCGCTCTTGGCAAGCTGGCGTAATGAAGTGATCCCGATCTCGATTAGGTCTTCGGCGGCGTCCGGGGTCATATCTTTCAACCGTAGGATATCTGCGAACGGTATCCAACTCTCCAGCGTATCACGATCGGTTTTCAGCTCTTTGGCGAGCGTCTCCATCGAGGATGTCTTGCGGGCGTATTTCAAGAATTGGGTGGTGTTCTCGATCTGTTTTTCTTCGAGCTTTTCGATGACATCGAACGAGATACCGGGGAGCACGGTCAACGGTTCGCCGATCAAAACCCACTCGTCGGCCACGGGTTCAGGGGCCGATTTCCACGAAAGCTCGAGGATGAATTTCTGGCGGACCCGTTTCTTTTTCTGTTGCTCCTTTACCTTCAACCGAAAATCGATCGGTCCTTCCGGCCGTATCTCGATATCTTGATCCTTCGATTTGAGGATCACGCTGTGTTCCGTCTCCAATTCATGGACGATCTTTTTAAGAAAAACGGTGACCGCGTCGAGATCGGTATGTTCCGTGAGTTTGAATGTCGTCTTTTTCTTGCCTTTTTTCCCCATGACACCACCTCGGTTGGGAGGGAATAGCACTGAAATAGAAAAGGTTTTCTCAAATATACACGTAGATCGACGTTCGATAAAGGCGAGGTCCCACTTATTATTTCCGACATTCGGTTGCGTTGCCACCAAATGAGTATCCATTATCTTTCCAAAGCTTTCGCTTTATTGTGCTCCTTCCTTCGACCACCGATTATTATAATGTATGCTGCTGACTGTCGACAGTATAGGGTTTACCGGCTACTGTTTACCGTGTGCCGTCTACCGTCAACTTCTGTATTGATGGTCAAGATCGAAGACTTCGCCCTTTCTGGATATTGGAGTCGCCTTGTTGTCTTGTCCGTACCTCTCCTGGGTTCTCTCACACCGCATCATCGATCGCCTTCTTTTTTCCGATATTGGCCTTCGATCGTCTTTCCCTAAGCTGGGTGTAAGCAACGATCGCCCCAAATTGTTACGATGCCCATTCTCCTACTTGAAAATAACGCGACCAGCTGCTAAAAATGCGATATTTGAGTTGTTCGTGTTCTCCCGAAGCAATGCGCCGTGGACCATTTACCATCTACGGTAAACTGTACACTGTACTTCACATCAATACATACGGTCGGTGGTTTCGGTTTTTTATTGGAGCAATGATTCGACGACGGTCTTCTCATACACCCTTTTTTCTCTGGCCCATGATCGATCAATAACCACCCTCGTTCCAATGTAATTGACCATATACTATATACTGTACACCGTCTACTGTCTACTGTGCTCGGTAAACAGTTCCTCTTCGCTAACCGACATCCATATGCGTTGGGTCGATCGTTCCTTCTGCGGTCGTCGCCTCTGTTGGTTTCGTCGGTATCTATGTCATGATCGATAGAATAGAAGGAACGAAACGAGTGGTGACGGTGCACACATTAAATTAAATAAGGTTGGTCTGCTTCCTTCTTCTCTATGTCTCCGATCATTGGGCTGGTCAACCAAAAGGGCGGCTGTGGGAAAACGACGACCGCGGTCAACCTCGCCAGTGCTGTTGCCCAAATGGATACGGGCTACCGCGTCCTCCTTATCGATATGGACCCGCAGGCCAATGCGACCAGTGCGTTTGGTTTCTCCCAGAAAGCGGTTCGGCAGAGTATCTACGATGTATTGATCGAATCTATTGATATCTACGATACGCTGGTTGGGACGCCGGTCGAAGACCTCGACCTGGTCCCGTCGAACATCCAGCTCTGTGGCGCGGAGATCGAGCTCGTCTCCATGATCGGCCGCGAACGGCGCCTGATCGACAATCTCGGAGAGCTTCCCGATGAATACGACTATGTTTTCATCGATTGTCCACCCTCGCTCGGATTATTGACGCTCAATTCGCTCACCGCCATGGATTATGTGATCATACCGCTCCAGACCGAATATTATGCATTAGAAGGTATCAGCCAGCTCATGAACACCATCAATCTCGTGAAGCGGCGGTTGAACCGCTCATTGAGCATCACCGGCGTCCTTCTGACGATGTACGACGCGCGAACCAATCTGGCCAAGGCGGTGGCGGACGAAGTGCGGGATTATTTTGGAGAGAACGTATACGATACTATTATCCCGCGCAATGTGACGTTGGCCGAGGCGCCGTCGCACGGCAAACCGATCTTTCTCTATGCGCCGAACTGTCGCGGTGCGGAGGCCTATCGCTCGCTGGCAAAGGAGGTGCTCGATCGTGAGTGGTAAACGCCGTCGATCGAAGAAAAAGGCGCTGGGTCGCGGCCTCGACACGATCATCCAGGATACGGCGTCGGGGAGCAAGCGCGAAGAACGCGCCGATGAGGAGACGCGGGAGCGGGTCTCCGAGATCGTCAGTGTGAGGGTCACTCCGCGCCAGAAGGAGTTCATCACTCTCTACGATAAATACCGGCCCAAGGACGAGAGCTTTGCCGAAACCTTCCGTCGTCAGCTCGATCGGATGGAGCGGGATTTGGGCCCACAACTTCGCGAGATCGAAGTGGAAGCGCAAGCGCTTGCGAAAAAACTGCTCCGATGATCGCCCCCCCTTCTTCCCCGGTGGCAACTTTGCCGGTTACGATAATCCGCACCGGTTGTTTGGAATAATTATCGGATCGTGTTTTCCCTGGCCTCGCAGCGAGGGACGAAAAGATATTAATAGTAAATTGCACGTTTCACAGTAGCGTCCGTATCTTCTTAATTGAGAGGTATGCGGATAGACTGAAGATTGGCCGATCAGTGACTTTTGTCTTATTTCAAGAATGCATATGCTATGTTTTTCGGTTGGTGACATGATGGAGATTGACGTTGACACGATAACCACGACACGGGATGTTGTACGGCAAACAGACGAATCCAGTACCGAGCACACACGGGGGGGCGTGTTCCGTCCGTATTCGTTCTTACTCATAATCATGTTCGCGGTGCTGTTGATCGGAGTTGGTGTCTTCATACTGGGGGCGCAATCGGTTGAGGGGGCGGAAATTGTTCGTACAGAACCTGCGACCGACGATACTGTGGCTGGAGTCTATAATTTTACATGTGAAATAGAAAATTATGGAAATGTGTCATATGTTGAATTGACAATACAAGGGGATACGCTTGGGAGGATGACTAATGCAACTATCGATCAAGAGTATTTTATGAGGGTCCAAACCTCGATATGGTCGGACGGGCCAAAGATCATTAATTTTTATGCAGCGGGGAAGAACGGCACTGCAGACGATTCAGCAACCGTCACCGCCACCTTCGATAACAGCGCACCAACGCTTTCGGACTTCGAGATCAGTTACCCGTTCGGTCAATCGGCGGTGCGCGAGGACGACGAGGTCTATTTCCGCGTGACGGCAGAGGACACGATCGGTGTCGACACAGTCCAGATCAATTGCAGTTCGTTTAATACGACCGGCGGTTTTCAACAGATGAAGGATAATGGTCTCAGTCAGGACGAAAATCCCGACGATGGTATCTATGGGAGCACGACCTATATCGCCGAGGAACTTTCTGGTTCCGGTTACTATTATGTGTATATAAGTACTAATGACACTGTAGGTAACTGGAACAATAAGACCTATCTATTGAAAGTGGATATGGACGACCCTTCTGTAGACGATGGCGATGTGGTCTACCCCGCTGGTCAGTCGGCGGCGAAGCGCGGCGACGAGATCAGGATCACAGTCGATGCAACCGACTTTTCCAACGCGACCATCCCAGGCGGCATCGTCAATGTCATCGCCAACCTATCATCGATCGGCGGCGATGCGGCGGTGTTCATGTACGACGATGGTGAGCACGGCGACCAATATGCGGGCGACGGTATCTACGGGACACCGATGGTCACGGTTGGGAGTTACGGTACGGCGGAGAAGAATATCAATGTCACCGTCCTCGATCTTGCGCATAATAAAAATTGGACAGAATTTGAAGTGGATCTCGATAACCAGCCGCCGGCGGTCTCGGGTATCACAATCGTGTATCCCACCGGGCAGTCCAGTGTCAAAGACGGTCAGGAGATCGACGTCACGCTTGGCGAAGACGATGAGGCTATCGCGCTCTATCTCGACGCCAGTTCCATCGGCGCGGGTTCATGGATCGAGAATGAGACCGTCGGTGCCGAATGGACAGGTATTAATGTTTCGACGGGGAACGCCGCAGGTGCGTTCACTATCACGGTCTATGCTTACGATAACGCCGGCAACGAAGGGACGCAATCGGCGAATGTCGCAGTCTACAACCCGCCACCGGATGTTACGATCGAACACCCGCTGAATGGAGCGGCCGGGATAGAAGGGAGCCAAACGATCTGGGCAAACATTACCGGTCGCACCGAGAGCATCACCAATGTGAAACTCTATGTGGACGACGAGTTCATCGCCAGTATGTCCAAGGATGGCGATAACTGGACCTACGATCTCTATACTCCCGGCTGGGAGGACGGCAACCATCTCATCAAGGTCGTCGTGGTCGATTCGCAGGGTCGTGAGACCTCGGATACGATCAGTGTATCATTCTCGAACTACGCATTGAGCGTCGACATCGCCGACCCGGAGAACGAAGCGAAT
>CAZSUE010000236.1:0-7267 GCA_964609045.1 uncultured archaeon
GCGGGGCATAGCGCACATTGGTCCCGCCGGTCACGGTCACGGTGAGTGGCCGGTCAGCGTAGAGACCGATGGGGAGGAGTGTCTGGAAGACGAGCGCGATAGAACCCGCCGTGCCGATATCGAAGTGATATTCGCCGCCGACGATCCTCCCCGGTGAGAACGCCAGTGTATCGGTGCCCACCGATATGGAGCTGGTCTCTGCATGGGTGATGGAACGGACGCACTTGACCGCCGTGAGATGCTGACGGGCGAGCCCCGGGTTCGAGCGGTTCGCCCGGATATTATTCATTCGCATGGCGCGTCCAGTGATGGCGCTGAGGCTCAAGGCGGAGCGGAGGATCTGGCCGCCCCCGTCACCATGTGCACCGTCGATGATCAATGGTTCGCTCATTGTCATACAATACATCCCCGATCTCCTTCGATCGCTCGATCGCTCGCATCCTCACCCACTCGTTCCCTCGTCGCGCCACTTTTCGCTTCGCTCGGAGTCAGCGTCCACCCACAAGTGTGTCGCCGGATCCCTCGTTCCCTCGTTCCCTCATTCCCCCGTTCCTCTGCCCCCCTCGTTCCCCTGTTCCCCCGTTCCCTCGTTCCCTCATTCCATTAGTCATTTTCGTCCTTGAAGATCATCTTGAGCTCGTACATATCCATATCGAGGCTGCGCTGGATATCGAACCCCATCTTCTCGAACACATGGAGCATCGGCTTGTTCTCCACGAGTACCTCGGCGGTAAAGCCGAGCAGCCCCTGTTTCTTGGCGAGGAGTGTGAGATAATCGAGCAGTTCGGTGCCGATGCCTTGGTTCTGATAGTTGTCGCGGACGATGAACGCCACTTCTGCACGATGCGTGCCGGGATAGATATTGTACTGGCCGATCCCGACGACCGTCTCCTTTTCCTCCTCCTCGACGATGGCGAGGATCACCATCTCACGGGTATAATCGATGACGACGAAGTCCTGTAACCGTTCATGCGGCATGTCGGTGCGCGCGGAGATGAACCGCCGATACATGCTCTTATCGGAGAGCGAATAGAAGAGATCCTTCAGGAGCGGCTCGTCGTTGATATTGACCGGTCGAAGGAGGATACTGAGCCCCTTCTTCGTGGTGCGATATATCTCGAGGGTCTCCGGGTACTGGCCGCGCTTACCGGGGATGAAGGCCTGGTCTTTATAGACGAGGTTCAGCTCCTTGGCCTTTTTGATCAGCCATGAGCGGAACTTCGGATGCGCGATGGCGATGAGGTCCATGGCGCGCTCGCGCACATTTTTCCCATGCAGGTATGCGATACCGTACTCCGTGACCACATAATGCACATCGCTGCGGGTGAGGGTGATGCCGGCGCCGCGCTCGATAAGCGGCACGATCCGCGAGACCTTGCCACCCTCTGCCGTGGACTGGAGCGTCAATATCGTTTTCCCGCCCGGTGCAAGCACCGCGCCGCGCATGAAATCCGCCTGCCCGCCCACACCGCTATAGAAGGTGGCGCCGATGGATTCTGCGGTGGCTTGACCGGTGAGATCGATCTCCAGCGCGCTGTTGATCGCCGTCATATTCCGATGGCGTGCAATAATGAGCGGATCGTTCGTATAGTCGATGGTCCGGAACGCGATGGCGGGGTTGTCGTGGAGGAACGCGTAGGTGCCGCGCTTGCCCATACAGAAACTGGCCACCGTCTTGCCGCGGTTCACCGATTTCTTTGCGTTGTTCACCACCCCTGCCTTGATGAGTTCGACGATGCCGTCGCTCACCAGCTCGGTATGCACGCCGAGGTCCTTCTTCCCCTTCAGATTGGCCATGACCGCGTTGGGGATGCTGCCGTATCCCACTTGGATCGTATCCCCGTCCTCGACGATGCGCGAGGTGTACTCCCCGATCTTATCGGCCACCTCGTCGGCGATGCTCGGTTCGTATTCGAGCACCGGTTCGTCGTGGTAGATGATATAATCGGTATCCTCGATGTGCACAAATGTGTCGCCATGGACGCGAGGGTTCTGAGGATTGACCTGTGCAATGACGAGGTTCGCCTTCTCCACCGCCGCTTTGACGATGTCGACGCTGATGCCGAGGCTCATATACCCGTGCTCGTCGGGGACCGATACCTGGATGAGCGCGACGTTGATGGGGATGATACCACGGTAGAAGAGGTTCGGCACCTGTGAGAGGAAGAGCGGCGTATAATCGGCACGACCCTTGTTCACCGCCTCGCGCGTATTCTCGGCGACGAAGAACGAATTATGGCGGAAATTGCGCTTGAACTTCTCGTCGGTATACGGCGCCACACCGAGCGTCCAGACATGAAAGACCTCGGCATCGAAGAACGCCTTCGGATGGCTCTCCACATAATTGATAAGTGCGCTGACGAGATATTGCGGCTCGCCGCAACCGGTCCCGATAAAGATCCGGTCGCCGCGGTGGATGTTGGAAAAGATACGATACTCCGATGCAAACTTTTTGGGATAACGTTCCTTCATCGTCTCGATCTTTGTCGCCGCATCGAGCTCTGCGAACGGTCGCGGGACAATGCCCGATTTGTCGTCGGGGTCTTTTCCAGATTCTCCTTCAGATCTCGCTTTGGATTTCGCTTTGGATTCGGATGCTGACATCGGACATACCTCGGTGATAGAAGTAGAAGTAGAAGTAGAAGCGTGGGCGGGGTCATGGTTGCGCTGGGCATCGATCGCGGTTCGGTGCCAGGGTGATGATGCGGTGGGTGCGCGGAGCGTGCGGTGATGTGGAATTGAGGAGGTTCATTGAGAATAGAGTGGAGGAGCACATAACAACACGTTCGAAACAGCGGGCATGGACAATGGAGAGGAGGTGGCCGAGACAACGCTCGTGCGTTACGCCGGTGCGATCTCCTCGGTGGAGCCGGTGGCGTTCAATAGTTTCTGCAGCGCGTCGTGGTAATCATCAGGGCCGGCCTTCAATAACCGTTCCGCATACTTATTGAGGAATTTCGCAAAATCCGTCTCCGTCTTCGCATACTGCCAGCGTTTCGCGGTGCCCTTCCCCAGCGTGAGGAGGAACGCGAACGCTACGCTCTTGATCTTGGTATCGCTCCCTTTATAACGCCCGATGCGGCGTACCGTCTCGTCCGCACCCTTGGTCTTATAGACGCGCGCCACCTCGTCGGCGAAGGCGGCGATGGGGGGGAGTTCATCGTAGGCCGGGAGCGCATCGAGGACGCGTTCGTGCTTGAACGCCTTGCGCGCCTCCTTGAGCACCTCCGACGGTTTCTTTTTACCGATATTGACATCTTTCACATATTCCTCTGCGAACGCGGTATCGCCCACCACCGACCTCACCATCTCCTCGCCGAACTCGTCCCAATACGCCTGGAGGATCTTGTTCGGGGTGGCCTTGTCGATGATGATCGCGTCATCTTGATGCTTGAACAGGATCTTGAGCGCGCGCGCTTCGTACGCGTCCGGCTTCAGCTCTTTCACGGCACGCTTCCAGTTGGTGCCGTAGCATGCGTTATTGAGGATGATCACCGGTCGGGAGGTGAAGAACTCCTCGCGCAGCATCGTCTGGTACTGCTCGATAAGCTCCGTATCGGTGATCTTGGTATCGAGATACTCGTCGATCATCTCCTTGGGGATCGCGGGCGGGTCGGAGATGAGGCACTCCTCGTCCGGCACCTTACAGGTGGGCATGGACGACACATTGACCGAGAAATCGTCCAGTGGGTCCTTCGCCGCGATGCGCGAGGCGAGCACGCTGAGCGAGTGCTGCTTCGAGGAGCGCGCGCAGCGGTCGCAGATGCCGATGGAGACGCCGGGAGAACGCCAATTGATCCTCAGATGCGGGGCGGAGACACCGCCGGTGGTATCCGGGTCCACATCGTCGGCGGAGAGGTGCGGGCAATGATAGATCGGTCCCGCCTTTTTCAGATCCGGTTTCAGCTCCTTGATGGAATGGGTGACGAACTCCGCGGGAGGGTTGGGCTTCGACCCGGTACACACCATCTCGTCGTCGAGCGAGTAGATATGGATCTTCTTCTTGCGCGCCGTGTCCATCACTGCGAACAGTCGCAGCATGGGGTCGTGGTAGTTCTGGACACCGATGAGGTAGTTGCGTTTCGCCTTGCCGCGCACCGCATAGGAGACATCGCCGGTGGGGAGCTTGATGGCGGCGAGATACGGTGCCTTCCCCTGATGCGCGAGCTGGAGCGTGCCGGCGTACGCACGCGCGAGATGATCGCCGCGACGCGCATAGACCTTCAGCTTCTCCTCGTCCTCGCGCGCCTCGTACACGCGATCGATATGTTTTTGCGCGCGCTTGAACGGACAGCGCCGACAGTCCCCGTCACAGCGCGGCACGATAAATTCCGGATGATGCATCAGCTTTCTCGCGCGTTTGATCAGTGCCTTTTCCTGGACCTTTGGAGCGGCACGTGCACCGGTACGGACGCGGTAGCTTTTTGCCATCGTATCGCTCCGGTAGTGCGTTTCGGCCTTTATAGCTATTATGCAATAGGAGCCACGACCACGATCGGACTGCCATACCCACATCCAGCTGCAAGAACCCGAAAGAGGCCAGATAGGTTAGACTATCTAAACGAGGCTAATCCAAAAGCATATTGCGCGCTGGGCTATTGGCGATGCTGATGCGTATCGGTATGAACGCCACCGCGCTCACCCCCGCGCGCGCCCGCTCCGGTCTTGGACGGTATGTCTACGAGCTGATCGCGGCGATGAGCCGTCAGCTCGAGGATGACGACCGGCTCGTCCTCTTCTCATACGCACGATCACTCTCTGAACTGCTCGAGGGACGCATTGCCACTGATGCGGCCATCGCGCACGAGCGTATCGAGACGGTGCGCGTGCCGCGCTCGCGCTTCACGAACCGATCCCGTGGCATATGGCACTACTGGACGCTCCCGCGCGCGCTCCGTCGGCACCGCCCGCCGCTCGATATCTTCCACGACCCGAACCAGCTCGGGCCGTTCCTCCGCCGCGCCCCCTACGCAGCGGTGGTCACCGTCCACGACCTGATGCCGCTGGAGGCACCGTCGAGCGAGCCGCCTGGAACGGGATCGGTGATCAAGCACCGCCTCCTCCTCCCCAAGATACTCGCACGCAGCCAGCGCATCATCGTACCATCCGCATACACGAAAGATGCGATCCTCGCGCGGTTCGATCTCGAGGACGAGGACGAGGACGAGGAGGAGCGGATCGCGGTCATCCATCACGGCTGCGCAGCGTCGTTTCACCCGCTCGATCGCGACGAGGCGCGATCGCGGCTCGAAGAACTCGATCTCCCCTCGCGCTATATCCTCACCACGGCGCATCGGCCCGAACGGCGCAACATCACCCCGCTCCTCGTTGCGCTTCAAGCACTCTGGTATGACGATAAGAAGATCCCGCTCGTCGTCCTCCAACCGCCCGGCATGCCGCCGTCGATCTTTCTCGAGCCAGCTATCCGCTCCGCGGGCCCGCTTCCCATACCTACGGTGCGGGAGGTATCCGATCTCTCCGACGACACGCTCGTGGCGCTCTATTCCTTAGCCACCGCGTTCGTCTTCATCTCCGCCCGCGAGGGGTTTGGGCTCCCGCCAATAGAGGCCATGGCCTGCGGTACGCCGGTGATCGCGCAGCGCGCGGGCGCCGTGCCCGAGGTCGTCGGCGACGCCGCGCTCCTCTGCGATAATACGCCCGAAGAGCTGCTGGACGCGCTCCGATCCCTCCTCGAGGATCGACATTTGAGGCGGCGGCTGCGCGAGAACGGTATCAAACGCGCAGCGGGTTTCTCATGGGAGAAGGCTGCGGCGGATACGCTTGATGTGTACCGCGCCGCGGTGCGGGCGAAGACGGAGAATGGGTAGCGTACCGCAGCTAGGTCTTTTCTTTAATTTAAAGCAGAAAAGGGAGAACGGTGCCCGTCCTCACGCTCGACGAACGATTCTTGAATGTCGTAACGGAAGGGAATCACTCCAGCATGAAGTTGCCTTACTTTGTGGCTGACCGAGAACGGGGGCGCAGCCAAAGCACTATATATGCTTTACCCAGAAAGACTATGTATTAGGATATGTCGCAGCGGTACAAAACGAATTGTCGGTCGGCATCTTACTTTGCGCAAAACGATCCTACCTCGAGAAACAGATCCGCTCGCTCGAAGCCAACTCTACCATGCCATCGAAAGAGTATCGAACGAAATTTGACGCGGGAGAGCGGGAGGATGATCAGGATTACTGATGTAGTCAAATATTGCGTCAAGATGCGTGACCGCGGGCTCTGTCCATATGAGCGTCTTCACATTTCACAACGAGAACCGCTTCTTTACATCTTCGTGCGATATTACTCGGCCCTCTTCTGCGGCTTGCAGCCCTTCATCGATCTTTTTATTGACATAGAACTCGTAGATGATATCTTACCAGGTGCAGCTCTCCAGAAGCGACTTCAGAAGATCCATTGCTTCTTCTCTGATCGTAACCACGCGATCACTTCTCAGTTAATACCGATCTCTACGAACGAGCCAGCCATTGTTACGATATCGTATTTTCGGACAATGGACCATGGCGACCGAATTTCGCCAATCGCGGACGAGCGGATAATGAAATGCTCGAGGGAATGATAGGATATGAAACGGGAGCACCTGTCTTCTCTCATCGTCTCTATCGATCGATCAGTTCGTTTTGCTGTTTGCTCCACTCCTTATTGGGCGTCTTTTTCAACCACTCCACATAGCGGTCGATGAACGCGAGGCGCGCCTCGAAATTGCGGCGCCGTTCCTCCTTTTCCTCCTCGAGATCGATCTCGAGTTCGAGTTCGATCGCGCGACGTTTTGCGTCTCCCTCTCGCTTCTCGTCCGGATCTGTGTGTATGTGTATTGTTATTCGACCCACCCCAAATAGTGCTGTGCGCGTTCGATCGTGACCTCGAATGTATTCAATAACCCGACCAACAGCTGCGTATCGAGCATCTCGGCGAAGAGTTTGAAAAGGAAGCGCGCATCCTCGATATCTTTGTTCGAACCCAGAAAGAGTTTGTATGCGATCTGCAGTTCCAGCGGCGAGATCGGAAGCCTCATCCCGTTGGCGAACACGACATCCACCTTCTTGTGGAGCGCCCGATGATGGAGATCGCTATATGCGAACTTGAGTTCGATATTTGGGATGAATTCGCCCGGATACGCAAACCGGATCGCGCTCTGCCGGAGCAAGTAATCCTCATAGGCACGCCGCTTATCATCGGTGATAATACATTCGAACTTCGCCTGGAGCTCGTCCCAGAAGCGCGAGAATTCCTCGAAAGGGGTTGGAGC